>NZ_SZPP01000088.1:0-3930 GCF_030263775.1 Candidatus Jettenia sp. AMX1 | reverse complement strand
ACCCTTATTTTTCAGGCTTTTTCAGCCATACGGTCCTTAATTTCCTGGTATTTGGCTACTCTTGGACAAATTTATCCTATTTCTGCGCAACTTATGTGTGATTAAAAACATGTTTAGCCCCATGGTATTGGGTTGCGCTTTCAGATCGGGTCAGATGAAAAGCAGAAAAAAGTCCTTAAACCCCGAAGGGGCATATGCATTATAGTATGCAAGAGATGAAACCGAACAGGATATGGAGAGAGTCAAGACTTTGCTATATGCAAGTGTATGGGATGTACGGAACTCTTAACCACGTCATTGCGAGGATTTTTTCCAAAGCAATCTCATAAACTATCGTAGAGATCCTTCTACCTTGCATGGGAAGTATAAAAGTCCCCTCTCGGGAGGGAATTGAGGGGTGGGTAAAAAGCCGTTGGGTTTTGTCTTTTAAAACCTGATATAACGTAAAGAGGAAAAGAATAACAATGGAGCATTTCTCCTTAAGTTATCTATAGGTAGTCTTTCGTTAGGTAAGGATATGTTCGGTTTCATACAAAGGGTACTGGTACTATAGGCCATGGTCAAAGCTTAATAAGGACCTGCAACCCGATTCCTGCCACCTTCTTTAGCCTGGTAGAGTGCTTTGTTTGCAAGCTTTATGAGGGTTTCTTGTTCCGTGCCATGCTCCGGGAAAGATGCAATCCCGATACTTACCGTTAACTTAATGGTTTGTCCCGGTACGATATCGTCAAAATCGGTATATTCAATAATCCGGCGAATTTCATCCGCCTTTACCAGCGCCCTTGTTATAAACAATGTAGGCATGATAATGGCGATTTCTTCATGATCGTATCTGGCAATAATATCTGATTTGTTTACGAAATCACTGATAATCCTTGTCATTTGTTGCAATATACGGTCCCCTGCTCCTTCTCCATAAGTATCATGTAAATTCTTAAAGTGGTCCGGGTCTAAAATGAGAAGGCTTAAATGTTCATTACGTCTCTTTGCCAGAAATATCTGCTTACTCAGTATCTCATTAAAGAATCTTTTATTATATACCCCTGTGAGCTCGTCGGTTATATTTGTATGTTTGGCAATATCCAGAAGTTCAAGCCTGTGTAAAGCCAATGCTGTCAGTCCAACATAGTTTGACATAAGCCTGCGTATTTTTTCGTCATTCCAGCAAGCAATCTCCTTTTTTATCATCACAACCATTCCAAACAGAATTCCTCCGGCTATCAGAGGAAGGCATATATATCCACCCCTTTCAATTTTATAAAGAATGCATTTACAGGATAAGTCCTTGTTGGTATTCATTATAAGGGGGTAATATAAATGTATTAGTTAAATTGCAATAACTGGGTAAAGTTTGACGGAGGAAGGTGGGATTTTGGGTGGGTAAAAGATGTTATTTTCAAATGAAAGTTGAAAATAAAATATTTTTAAAAAAATTTTATTTTTTTTAAAAACATACCTCATTACCCACTACAATTCTATTATTTGCACAAGTCTAGACATAATGTTCTCCTTTTGAAACACAGAGTCTTTTTTCTTTAATATCTTCATGATCATAAGCACGGAAGCGACAACGGCAACCTTTATGAATAGGTGGCAAATGTTTCTGCCAAATAGGATCGTTATAATAAAACACTTTTCCGTCTAAAACTTTACATTGTGTACAAGTACTCGGATCTACAATGGCAATCCATTGCCAGTAAGGACGGTCATCTTTGTTTTCCATAAAAAACTTATATAGTTTTTGTATATATTTTTTATGTTCTTTATCTGCCATATATCTTAAAACCTTCTCCCTGTTTCTACTTTCCTTTTTTCTTAGCAAAGATAATATTTTTTAACTGTTCCAATTCTTCTTTTGAAAGATCACGAATAGATTCTTTTCCGTATCGTTCGTAAATATAAGCATCTAAAGCATCTTTAGTCCATCCTAATTGATTTCTTACTGCGGCAAATATGGCCTTTTGTATTTCTTTACGCCATTCGTCCTCATCAGTTCGTTTAAGACTTGTTTTTAGCCTTCCGGCCCATTGGCCGAGGTAGAGCATAGCTTTTTCAAACTGATCTTTCTTGATTTCCCGATAATAAGTAACCCCCATTTTCCTGTTGAGAGCATTCCAGACCGCACCATAGGTCTTTGGCTTCTTTTTTACCTTCTGCTCTAACTCCACAATTTCATTGACTTTATCTTTTAATTTATTGGCTTGTTCTCCGGTAATATCATGAGGGCCGGGGCTGTATTGTGTAAATCTTTTGACTTGTGAATTTACGTAGACATGGGCATCTCTGCCGGCAAAGGCTACACCATGACTGTTATTAACTATTACCTGGATATTTGGCGGTTTGTCCGTCTTTACGAGATCATCCAGCGTCACATTCCCTAATTCCGCCATTTTTAAAAGCACATCTATGCCAGGTATATTAGTTCCCTTTAAATAACCTCGTAAACTGGTATTAGGGATTCCAAGCCTGTTTGCAAGCCCTTCCTGCGTTTCGCCTAGGTCACGGAGTAGCTGCTGTAAAAAATTAGAGATTCTTTCCTTTAGCATAAGACCTCCAGAATAGCCATATTATGATATATTTAAAAATATTTTTGATTATAGCGATAATTCGCTTTATAATTCATTATCATGATAACCACAAAACAAAAAATAAAAATCGAGTTTATAAAGAAAGACGTCTCTGGGGCCGAGATCGGCCGCCGGATGGGTGTCAGCCGTGTGGCTGTATACCAGGTAATATCGGGAAAAACAAAATCGAAGCGCCTGCGCAAGGCGATTGCGGATGCAATCGGTATGGAGGTGTCAGACCTCTGGCCAAACAACAAGGAAAGGAGGTGAATGTGGAAGCAGTTCCCGCTGTACCGGCGGCAAGTATGTTGGTTCCGTTTAATTTTCAGACCTTTCAGACGAAGGAGGCCGTCTGGGGTCTTGATAAGAACGAGTTGATTAAGATGTTCCGGGTGACTCGTCGAGGTATTGCTGAGATGGCAGGGTCTAAACAAAGAAACCCTCAGAAGGCAATTGACAGAATTATAGAAAGAAATCCCTATCTGAAAGGATTGGGCATACCCGTCACGGTGACGGTAATGGAGGATTATAAATGGGGACATTCGCTCCCCAAATTGACGAGTGAATGTCCTGATCAGGGGGGACATTCGTACGTCACCGTGACGTATCAATGTCCCACCAGAACCCGCCAAATTATCGTTGACACCTACGATATTTGGGGCGTTTATCAAATCCTGGTTGAAAGTAACCTGCCCCGTACAAAAGAATTTTTGAGAAAATTTCCCGAGTTCCTCCAGGCATTTTACAATCACACCATCAAGCCCCCTGCCATGGGAAAGATCAAACCGGAGGTAATCGGGTCGTTTGGCGTTCCGTATAAGAAACGCGGGGAGTATGTAAAAAAGGCAGCCGGGGAGCTTGGCTGCTCCAAAGGTACCTTTTATAGGATGAAGTCTATTGCCCAAAAGACGCTTAAGATACCACCCGAAGCCACGAAGTTGACCGGCCAGCCGCGCAGGCCACGTGCGGAATCGGTGATTAACCAATGGAAACGGAAGGTGGAATATGTATAAGTTTCTGAATGAAGATGAGAAGCAGTTCACGGTAGAGTGCCTCCAGGATCTTTACCATCGGTTGAAAAAGATCGTAGATGAAGATTTCTGGGAGGATGTTGTTCGGGATATTTCACCCTGTGATCTGGCAGATCCAGTAAAAATAGACGCCCTTCTGGAAGGGAGAGAGGACAATCCAACAGAGTATTTCTCCTTGTTAATAGAGCTAATGGAGATTGCCATTGAGTATATCGGCAGCTATGCAGCATATGTTTCCGATTTAGAAGGCACCATAAAAAGTATGGAGGCTGAGCGGAATTAGCCGTTTGGGTATTCCGGTCTCTGTCAGTCGTATCAATTGCTGGGTTCGT
>NZ_SZPP01000038.1:27311-56082 GCF_030263775.1 Candidatus Jettenia sp. AMX1 | reverse complement strand
TCATACTGATATACTTATCCTACAAAATAATTTATGGTACTCTTTCCCTTATTCTCTTAGTATATCAGATATTTATCCGGCTTTGTGCAACAAAGCCGTATTTATAAACTGCTTTATTAATCAGGTTGGGTTTTACAAGGCAAAACCCAACGACTTTTTACCTACCCTTAAATCCCCTCCCAAGAGGGGACTTTTATACTCCCCCCTTGAGAGGGGGTTGGGGGCATATGCATCAAGATAATTTACCATAAGAGGCTCTAGAGTATGTGTCATTGCGAGGGGTTTTTTCCCGAAGCAATCTTTTCTCAACTATGCAAGAGATTGCTTCGGACACTACCCTCGCAATGACACGTTAAACACAACACGGGCAAACGGAGAGACGCATTATTATGCGTCTCTACAGTCCGTGCCACCCTGAAAACCGCTTACATACAATGAAAATTCCTCTACAATCAAGCTAAGAATAGTGTTCCATGGGAAGGAGGTATCCCCCTGGAGAAAGAGCAATGTGTGTGCATGTTCCCCTCTAATCCCCCCTAACCCCCCTTTAAAAAAGGGGGGAAAGAAGGATAAGTTTAAAAAAGGGGGGAAAGGATGATTAGTTGAGAAAAGGAGGAAGGATTTCCTCTTGAGAAAAGTTTGCCTGATCAAACATATCAAACTTTTCTCCATTTTCTAAAGGGAGACTATAGGAAGATTATGCATTTCCCCCTTTCTAAAGAAGGACCAAGGGGGATTATGCATTTCCCCCTTTTTTAAAGGGGGATTAAGGGGGATTAGGAGTGGTTTGTTATTCTCCACCGTTTCCCTATTTTAGCTTGATGCATATGGGGTTGGGGGTGTGTTTATTCTCCTCCTGGGAAGAGTTAGGGGTGGGTTCACTTCCCTGGAGAGACGCAAAATCCTGCGTCTCTACAATTGGGGTCGGGGTGTGTTAACGGCATAATGAAAAACTTTGAATTTCCTATACATTAAAATTATGGGTTCAGGTTGCAAACCTGAACCCGCGTAGGGAAAGATTGCTTCGGGAAAAAACCTCCCTCGCAATGATACATACTCTAAAGCTTATGAGAGTAAATTAGCCTGACAGTGTACTACAAGGTCGTACCAACTATCATCTTGTTTTTCAGATTATCAAAAGTCTTTGCTCCAACTTACCGACCTTCAAAAAAACCTTTACACCATAATTCAAATGATAAGAGTGCGAAAATATGTCTGCGGAAATTCTCTTTCCTATGCTGGTGCTGGTCGATCATTCTATTGATATAACGCAGAGAAAAATAGTTACTACAGGCTGAATCCTTCGCATTGATAATATTTTTAGCTACCTGTGCCAGATCGGATTGTAACCATGTATCCATCGGCGTCTCAAAACCTCGTTTTTTTCGGTAAATAATCTCTTTGGGCAACCATTTCTCAACGGCTTTTTTATGGATAAGCTTTCCCGTTGTCCCTCTCAATTTAAACGAGGCTGGTAAAGATTCTAAAAACGTAATTAACCCGATATCGAGAAATGGTACCCTCATCTCCAGTGAATTTGCCATTGTCATCTTATCATTAAACAACAGGAGATTATCAGGCAAACCCATTCTCGTATCGATAAACGTTATTTTTGATAAAGAGTCTTTTAATTGAGACGTTTGTGAATAGAGCCTTTCTACGAGCATCTCATCAACATCTCTCATCTGTCCCTTTACGTCATCATTCAGTAATTGATCTTTTTGCTCAGGGGTAAATATGGTATAAATCCCCAGAAACCTTTGCAGTTCCGAAGAAAATTTACTTACATATACAGCCCGTTTAAACCTTTCGTTTCTCGGTAGGATTGCGGCAATAGTCTGAAATGGCAAGATACGCAATAAACCAGCGTATTTATTTATATAATTTTCCCCGATGTATCTATGATATCCAGCCATAGGCTCATCAGCCCCCTGCCCTGCCAATACAACCTTTACATGATCCGATGCAAGTTTTGAAACATAATAGAGCGCCGAAATCGATGTCTCCGCAATGGGTTCTTCGATATAATAAAATGACTTATAGAAAAAATCCATGTACTCCTTTTGTGTTAATTCCAGTTCATAGTGTTCAGTCCCAATCAATCTCGCTGAAACTCGCGCATCAGACAGTTCATTAAAATCGCCTTCTCCTGGAAACCCGATAGTAAACGTCTTGATTTTCTCTTTTGCATATTTTTGCATTAAGTACCCAATTACAGCCGAGTCAATACCACCGCTTAATAATAACCCCACCGGCACATCACTTACCAATTGTCGTCTAATTGACTGTTCCAATAACCTCTGGTATTCTTCAATTGCCTCTTCTTCAGAAATATTGGCATTTGTTACAGGCTGATAATTCCAATATGATTCTAACTCAACAGAGCCTTCCGATGTTACTCTTAAATAGTGTCCAGGGTATAACTTTTTTATATCTTTAAAAAGCGTTTGAGGTGATGGATTATACCTGAAGGTAAGAAAGCTGTGAAATGCCTCATAATCCAGTTCTTTTTTAAAAGAAGGGTATTGTAGAATGGCCTTTATCTCTGACCCAAAGACCAGGCTTCCCTGTACAAACGTATAATAAAGCGGTTTAACCCCGAAGTGATCTCTAGCCAGAATAAGGCACTGATTCCTTTTATCATATATCCCAAAGGCGAATATACCGTTGAGACGTTCGAATCCTTTTTCACCGTATTTCTCATACAGGTAAATAATAACTTCGGTATCTGAGGTTGTTCTAAAGTGACATCCTTTTTTTTGCAGGTCTTTTTTTAAATCAACAAAGTTATAAATCTCGCCATTAAAGACAATCCATATTGTTTCTGCTGCATTGGACATAGGCTGTTTGCCGGTTGTCAGGTCAATAATGCTCAGACGTCGATGACAGAGTCCAAGGTGAACTGCCGGATCAATAAAAAACCCTTCGTCATCAGGTCCGCGATGGCGAATAGCACCGCCCATCTTCTGCAAAACCTGCAGGTCAATGGAGTGTTTATTTTGATAATTGAATATACCTGCTATTCCACACATGTTTTATTCATTTCCTCAACAGATAGAACGCTACCCCGCTGGCCATTGCACATTCTTACCCACATTCTAGTACACTGTCAACTTAATTTATCATAATAGACTCTCTCGTATGTGTCATTGCGAGGGATTTTTTCCCGAAGCAATCTCTTGCGTATTTCAGGAAAGATTGCTTCGGAAAAAAAACCTCCCTCGCAATGACACATACAAGAATCTATTATTATAAACCATCAGAGAGGTCCTTCCATCCTGCATTCATTCCATGAATTAATTCTATTTTTTTAGCCCTTGAGCCACCCTTTTTTGTTTGTCATTATGTAAACAGAGTATAATTTGTCCATTACTCTGATTGAATCTGGCATTATAAAAAAAGATTGCTTCGGAAAATACCCTCGCAATGACATGGTTAAGGATCCCGTACATCCCATACACCTGCATATAACAAAAGTCTTGACTTTCTCCATATTCTGTCTGGTTTCATCTCTTAAATACTATAAGCAAGCAACGTCTGTTTTTATCAAAAAATTTGTCAGAAACCAAAATAAGTCAAGAAAGATATTGGTATCTATAAATAGTTAAGCAGGTTGGGTTGAGGCACGAAACCCAACATTTTCATAAATGCCGTAAATGTTCGTATTGGGTGTTGTTCCTCAACCCAACTTATCAATTAACCTTAGCATCTTCAGATTCTATAGGCGTAAAATATCCTTGCAGAACCGGCGATTTTTCAGATACAACGTAATTTCCTTTTGACAAGCATATTTCAATGTCATACAATTATGTCATACATTATAAGCATATTCATACGGAGATAAAACATGCGTACCACGTTAAATATTGATGACCTCTTAATGAAACAGCTTCTTGAAGTTACCCATGAAAAATCAAAAACCAGGGCGATTACTATTGCCATTAAAGACTATCTCAAAAAGAAACATATTAAAGATATTCTCTCTTACCAGGGAACCGTAGATATAGAAAACAACTGGCAACAATTGGAGAAGGAGGAAATAACGGAATATGAGGACAAAACATAATCCAAAAGTTATTGCTGATACTTGTATCTGGATCGAGTTCTTTCGTACAAAATGAGAAACCTCAAACAGCCTGAGAGATCTCATCTCTAACAACCTTGTTGCTGGTGTCGGGTTAATCATGGCTGAACTACTCCAGGGTATTAAGACAAATAAAGAATATGAAATTGTATTAGACGTGTTCAATACCATTGAATATCTCGAAATAACGAAAGATATCTGGATAGAAGCCGGGATGCTCTCCAAGAAACTTCGATTGCAGGGAAAGACAATTCCACTGTCTGACATCACCATCGCTTGTTGCGCAAAGAAATATAAGTATCAGGTGTTTACTATTGACAATCATTTTCATACTATCCAGGATATAAACAGTATTTCGTTATTCTTTCGTTAAACCAACCAGCATAGCTGTGTTGAATAATAAACACCTTCGTTATAATCTCATTTTCTTATATCATCACCTGTCATCCATAATGATAATGTTAGCCTTTAGTTCCTCATGCTGATATTTACAGATGATCATACCCTATCTTCAGAATTCTTCACAACCTTCTGCATATTGGATTGACATGAATGGGACATATCTTTTTGAATATACAATGTTCTCTTATTATCTATGGCATAGGAATTTATCCCTAGACCCATACACCGGTGCCTTCCGTTGGAAAGGTTTTTATACATATGATATACAATGATATACAACGCAGCATCGCCTCTATTTTCCGACTGAATATTGGTAAGGAGTTTAAACGGCATATCATTAAGAGACTTATCCAGTTGAGCAAGATACTCTTTTATGATTGACATATTTCAATGTTTTCAATTATTGATAATTTCTGTTTCAGTTCATTTACGAGTTTTTCTTCTGCCCACCAGTTAAAGGTATCATCACTCTCTTCGATTTCTCTATTCTTGAATTTATCCGTGAAGACACTTGTAGAAATTCCGTATTTCTCCTCGTATTTTTTTATCTTCGACGCTGATATTTCTATGGCAAATTTTATCCTTCTTTTTTCCTCTTTCAGCCCTCCGGACAGAAGCCTCTTTATTATTTCGGTCTCACCCGAAGTACTTTTTACATTTATAGTAACCATATCAGTAATTATTTCCTCTTTAATGTTTAGGAAATTCAATGTTTTGTTGTAGGGGTAGGTTTTAAACCTGCCCCTACTTGTGTTCGCCTTTACTTAGCGCAATTCAAAACGTTTGTATTTGTTTCCCGTTTGGGAGAACACAAGGTTCGCCCCTACATGAGTGTTACAAAAAAGTTGCCAAATGCCTAATTTAATGTATATGTATAGGAATTTCAAAGCTACGTAGGGTGGGTATTGTCCATCAAAACACCTCGCCTACATGTTATTTTTCGGTGGGTAATGCCCCATACGCATCAAGCTAAGGATTTTTGTATCCAAGAGCTTTATTATGAATGATATCTTTCGTCCTTTTGGGCCTTTGATAGTTCTCCTAGCTCGTTAGTGGCTCGTTGGCTCGTTCCTAAACTCTGGTTTGGGAACGCAATTGCCTGGAAACTCTGTTTCGAGTAGGGGCACGTTGCAACGTGCCCCTACCGAGGAATCATACGATCAGGTACCTCTTGATTCGAGAAACAGAGTTTCTCGCACACGCGTGCTCCCAAACAGAGTTTGGGAACAAGTCGGGTAGCGCTTAGCTTGATGCGTATGGGGTAATGCCCACCCTACTACTGTCTACCAGACCTGTTCAATTCAAGATCAACAACTTTTTCAATCTTTAGCCCAGAACTGATTTTTAGTTCATAAGTTCCAATTCCTTGTTCCCCTCCCTCCAGTATTTCTTCCTTTACCCCCAAAGGAATGAGAACGTCGTTATAAAGCTTCTGAAGTAACGGGATTTGATTACATATTGAAAGGGCAATCCAGGGCGATGTATTAACCACAATCTGGTTTTCCTGAACGGTCATCTTTTGGATTCCTCTAAAACCTCATCTAAATCCACCTGAAAAGGAGAGGCCTTATATTGCCTCAATTTCAATAAAAAATTCACCCTGCTTATTCCAGCTAACTGTGCGGCCTTGCCAGAAGATATTTTACCGAGTTCATAAAGCTTCAAAGTCAAAAGGTATCTTGCTTCATCTTCAAATTCTTCCTTGCTCTCTTTAAGAGAAAGTAGGAAGTCATCTGAATACTTTATTATCAGAATATTTTCCTTCATATTGTTATGCCTCCTTTAGCTTGATTGTAGAGGAATTTTCATTCTATTTATACGGTTTTCCAGGGTGGCACGGACAAGCTAGCTTATCCGTGTTTATATGAGTAACCCTGATTCACTATATTTTACTGAAATTGCAATACTTCTTGATATATTTTTTCTAGCCTCGTTGCAATCTTTATGGCCTAAAATCGTTCTTTGGCATATTGATAATTACAGAAAGAAATATTTCTATGTAACTCCTTATATCCCTTGACAAAAAACATCATATATATTAGAAATAAAGCTGTGTAAAGTCAGTACCACCCGCATAGCGGGTGGCTTGATTAGCCCTATAAGGGCATTGTTACCGGTATCCCTTAAGGGATTACTTAAGTCAGAGTCATATTTGTCTTCAATCGACTCACTCTCCTCTTGGTCCTGTATATATTTTCGCACCTTCGCCTCATCCAACCCCACTGTATTCACATAATAACCTTTCGCCCAAAATTGGTGGCCTCGAAAATTTTGCTTCAGACGACTGTGCTTCTCAAACACTATCATCGCACTTTTACCCTTTCAATATCCCACTATCGTTGATACTGAATATTTCGGTGGTATCGCCAAGCAAATGTGGATGTGATCTATACATGCTTTACCTTCTATCACTTCCACTCCTTTGTACTCGCTTAAACGACGCAATATTTCGCCTATTTCTTTTCGTAGCTTTCCGTAGACTATCTTACGCCTTTTCTTCGGCACCCATACAACATGATACCTGCACTCCCATACCGTATGTGATAAACTCTTTTTCACCCTTAATCTCCTTCTGCTATATTGCGAATCTTAAAGCATTCCCAATCGCAGTATACCGAAGGAGATTTTTTTATAAATACTACAGCATAGCTTTTGCTATTCACACCCGCTTAGCGGATGGTTTAGCTTAGGAATTAGTTAAACCCTCCTTTTAACAACTTCCAGCCAAGTTGTAATGAATCACTAATTCCAAGTTTTTTGATTCTGCTACCGATTTCTTTCGTATAAAACTCAGGATTAAATAGATATCTTTCACCGTATTTTGTAGTTAATTTAATTTTTGCAAACGCCGCATTTACCTTATAATATGCTTCAAGTAATTCTTCTGCACTCAGAATACCATTTGTAGATACGGGAAAATAATCTTGATCAATATGAGGGTTTGTTATATATCTATTCCAATCTTTTGTAATTAACCAGCCATTTTTTTCTGCTTCTTCCATAAAACGTGTATCAGGAAATGGCGTTGCAATGGCACACGTAGGATAATCAGAATGTAGTTCTCTTGCCAGAGCAATAGTTTTTTCAATACTCTCCCATGTCTCGCCGAGGTTCCCCACCATAAAAAAACTAGAAACAATTAAACCAGCATCCTTTGCCCAAATATGAGCGTTTTTAATCTGCTCCCCGGCTATCCCTTTTCCAACATTTTTCCTTACCTCCGGGTCGCCTGATTCAACACCAAAGCAAATATTTCGACACCCCGCCATATACATCTTCTTTAAAACTTCCTTATCTACGGTATTTACTCTTGCATTAGCAATCCATCGGTATTGTTTGTTAGTGTTAATGATCAAATCACATAACTCATCAACCCTCTTTTTATCTATGGTTAGTGTATCATCAATAAAGTTGAAATAGCGTGCCCCAAATTTTTCCTCAAGAAATTGTAACTCAGAAAAAATATTTTCTGCTGAACGTTTCCTAAACCGTCGGGTAAAAGCTGTATGCGAAGAACAAAAGGCACATTTTCCCGGGCATCCTCTGGATGTAAATACAGAAAACACAGGTAATTCTTCTGATACACCCAATATCTTCTCTGAGTATGCATTTATTGGAAAGTCATCCCATTTGGGGAAAGGCAGGATATCAAGGTCCTCTATTAATGCTCTATCTCTATTTTTAATGATATTCCCATCTCTTTTAAAAACAAGCCCGTCAATTTTTTCCCAATTTTCTATTCCCTTATCCAATGCTTCCACCAACTGTCTAAACGTAATTTCTCCCTCCCGTAGGATTACAAAATCAACAAAATCATATTCCATAGCTTCTTCCGGCAAAGCAGACACATGGTTACCCCCTAAAATTATGGGTATTTTGGGATAAATACTTTTACATGTTTGTGCCACTTTTAACGCGTTTCCAAACTGATTGGTCATAAAAGATATACCAATTATCTCAGGTTTATTCTTTTTAATAGAGTCTTCAATATCGGATAATGTTAATCCCAAGGGGTTCATATCTAAAATCTTTACCTTATATCCTTGTTGTTCAACAAAAGCTGCCAAATATGCTAAACCAAGAGGAGGACTTTTATGTTTTGACAGGTAAGGTGGATAAATTAGTAATATATCTATCATTACAAAGATCTCCTAAGAAGTCAGCTTACTTAATAAAAATGTTAGTGCGTTGAACATAGGTGCTTGTCCCCAACGTATATAAGGAAACTTGTTTCTGTGGGTTCGATAAGTACGGAAATAAAAGAAACCTTTTTTATCCTGCATATTATTAATAGTCCATTTGGCAACTTTTCGTGCTAGGTTGATTGCTTCTGGATAGAGGTCACTCAGGAGTGTAAGACAATATATTGTCTCGGCACAGCCCCTAATATCTACTTTAATGCCATTAGGGTATGGGTAGTAATAATAATAGCGAACAGAGTGATCCGTGGTTATAAATTGTTTGATGAAGAATTCATATCCTTTATCGATTGATTTTTTCAAATTTTCACTTTTATTCCATTTCCATATCCAATAGAGATTTTCCAATACAAAACAGGTATGAAAACTATCAATAAAATTTCTATTTTCTTGAACATCATCACGATCAAAATAAAACCAAGATCCATCAGAATTTTGTTGAGTTACAATGTAATTAATAATTTTTTCAACCAATTCCCTTTTCATCCAGTCATCACTATTTTCCCTCATTAAGGAGGCTAAAATCCTGGCAGCATAACTATTAGCGTTGATTACGTAATTTTGATTCGTAGGCGTATAACTCAATGCAATCCCATATGACATAACTTTACGATTCAAGTCACAAGCAACAAACTCACCTGTTTTTTCTGCAGTTTCCCGATATATCTCTTCTTTTGTTAATCGATGTCCTTCCAAAAATGCCTCTGTTGCATATGCTGTAAGGGTCACGCATGGAGTTCCCTTTTTGACAAAAACTTTTCCTTCCCAGTCAAAATGCAAGCCCCAACCACAACCGTGTTCGGTATTTGACGCATTTTCCTTTAGCCAACCAAGGAGTTTACACCCTAGGTTTAAATAGTTCATTTCATTTGTCATTTGATAGAGCCGAAAGTATCCCATAGCAATTCGAGGAATCGCTTCAGCCGATCTATCCTTCATGGCAAAAATCTTTCTAGATTGGGGTAGGCATACGTCAAGAGAATTAAGGAAAGCAACTATTGGCATACCTATTAATTTATTCATTGAAAAGATTCGTCTTCCTACTATACCTATTTTTGAAGACCAAAAATCATAATGGTCATAACTGGAGTAATCATTTTGTTCAATCCAATTAATTAGAGAATGAATGCTCTTTAAGATAAAACTATTATTCTTTATCATTTTTTTCTGATTGTGAGTCAACGATTCAGAAAACTTACAATGTGTTGAGCCGCTTGGTCTGCAATAAAATCCCATGTATGTTCCTTCGCATAACAGGTCCTTTTCTGTCTCATTGCCGGAGTATCTGAAGAAATTGCTCTATGCAGTTGGTAATTAAATTCTTCATAGTCTTTCGCAATATAGAGGTAATCTTTAAAGTATTCTAATTCTAAAATATCAACAGATACTACTGGTTTACCGGTAGCGAGATATTCTAGTAGTTTCTTTGGATTTCTATAACAATTAAATATATTATCTTTGCGATAATAAATGCCGAAACAAGCGATTTTTTGCATATAATTAGGCAACAATTCGTAAGGCTTCTTACCTAAAAAATAGACATTTTTTTCTTCTTTTACGACAGTTATATCCGAATAAATATCGCCAATAAAAACAAAAGAAAGGTCTTTATTCTTCCTTGCCAAATACCTTACGAGTTCAAAATCAAGGTCTGTTAAAACTCCAATATAACCAACAATAGGTGTTTTAATATCCATTATGTCATCTGGTACCGGCAAATGATTAAGATTATATCTTGCAAAATGATCATAATCAACGCCGTGTCCTAGATGGTGTGTATTATGATTAAATTTTTTACGTTCCTCAACCATGCGATGGTTAACAAAAAAGGCCACGTCAGCACTCTGTTGAATTCTTATATCCATATCTAAAATAAAATGGTTAATTTCTCCTGTATAATAAGCAACATTATCAGTACAATAATAGACAAGGCATTTTGCAATTTTCCTTCTCTGATGTAATGCAATATCTTTTACAGAAGGAATACATACCCATAAGAGAGGATTTTTAAAATTGAGCATCCTAAGAATGATATTGAACTGTAAAAGTAAAAGATATTTATTCATGATCGAAACAAAGCGCTCATATCCTCTTATTGGAGGCAAAGCAATTGGAGTGAGTACATAAATATTATGTTCTGCTTTTTTTAGATATCTCGCCAAGCTTTTTAATTTCCCCATAATTCTTTTCCATGCAAATTTGTCTGTTTTAAAACTTGGCATACGGGTACCAATAGAATTAACAAATAAAATACGGTTTTGCTTTGCAAATGACTTCATAATATGAAGATCTGAATGAGGATTGTGATACCACCAATCAGCCCCCGCAAAACAAATTATATTCTCTTCTCTTAAGTTCGTTCTCGTTTGTTTGCTCATCTTTGTTTATATCATTAAAATAAACTCTATCTGTATAAATTAATATATTGAATTGAAGCTTTTTCCTTTATTGAAATTAATCTAAAGTAAATTCCTATCAAACCCCAAAAATACCAATGAATAATCACATAACCTGCAAGATTTTCTGAAATACTCATCAATAAAAAAGCTGGAATGAAACAGATAAAAAAACTTGCCAATTTTTGCAAAACTCCATTTTTTTCGAAAGATTGGTAATTTTTCACTGCATGAGTTAATACATAAAAATAAGGCAAAAAATATACTAAAACTCCAATAAAGCCAGATTCAACAAAGAAACGTATGTAATCATTATGAGCTTCTAAATTATCTTTACCAATATAACGAGAAGCTAAAATACCATGTCCAAAAAATGGTTTTTTTACCCCAACGACCAAAAGGTCATGCCATTTATTAAGTCTCCAACCAAAGGAGCTCATTTCATTGATTTCTACCTGACCTCCGTAAGAACTAAAGATATTTAAAATTTTTTGTTGCACTAATGGAATGAAGCTAAGTACTATCAACATGCCAATACCCGGCATGATCCATTTACGGTTAAAAAAAACGGCATACATTGCTCCCATCAATACCAAAGCCATCCAGGAACTTCTTGTCTCTGCAAGAACTAAAATACTTATTAAGATAGCAATACATACTATACGCCAAAAAGAATACTGTAATGAAGAAGATGGATTATCGATCTGAAAGAATAAACATCCAATAATAATCAATAAGAAAAAAGCAAGAACGTTTGGATGTGAGAATGTAGCTACAAAACGGCCAGCAGCAAATTCACCACTATAGCCACCGTAAAACAAGTAATCGATAGTCCCAACTACAATAGGGATGATTGCAGATAAGGGTATAGCCTTCAATAAAAGACCTGCATCTTTTTCAGATGATATATTACCGATTACCATTATTAGAATTGCGAGAACAGAAAAATAGCCCAATAGTATTTTTACCGCACTCGATACTTCTGGAGAAGTAAAAAGAGACATGCTGTAAACGAAACAGAACATAGCATAAAAAGCAATAATGGGAAGTTTTAATCTGTTAGAATTATGTGGGGTAATTAAAATATAAAAAATTGCCCCAAGTACAAGGAATAAATTAACTATTCCGCCTAAACCTATATCAATACCTCCGACTGAAAACCTTATCGATAACAGAATACTATCAATAGCTGGCCGCAACAATAAAAGCATAAAGAGAAAATATAAGAGATGGCTAATAAAAATTTGAGCTAAAATTAAAACGAAAAGTATGCCCATGATATACAGAGGAGAAAAACCACTTGCGATTAATGCTGCAAATAAACATCCAATGATAGCCGTTATACCTATTTTTAATGATAGTATATTTCCCATAGTAATTTTTTATAAGAAACCCAGGGGTCTTTTATAGACAGATCCAGCATATAAAAGCACATAAAGCATTTCTTCTTGAGAGTTAACTACCAAAGTAGCAGGTCCATTCGATGGTGGAAGGGTGTCTGTAATATCTCTCCAGTTTTTACCTTCATCCTTTGAATAAAGTATTTTTCCTCCTGAATATCCATTCCAATTAACTATTCCCATAAAAATTTGTTTTTCATCTTCAGGGTTAATACAAATGGCTTCACAACTCTCTGACTCCTTGAAACTTTTCAGAAGTTTCCACGATTTCCCTTTATTGTAAGAAGCATACAAAACTGGTTTGCCGGATGTACCAGCCGCATACACAATTCCTGTTTTTGAAATAGCAAGATCAAATATCCATCTTGATTCTGAAAAAACTTTTTTCCATGTTCTACCATAGTCTTCGGATCGATACACCCCACCATCGTTTCCACATGCCCCCCAAAATATACGATTGGGTTCTGTTGGGTCTACTACCAATCCGTTATAAATTCGCAAAGAATCTGGCTGTCCAATTGACCTTTGCCATGACTTACCACCATCACGAGAGATAAATAGGCCTCCTCCATCATCTCCATCAATACCAAGATATATATTGCGATTATCCTTTGGGTCTATTGCTAAAGCCCTTGGATAACCTTGCCCCCACATCGTATTTACCTGTGGCCTTTTTGATGGAAGTCCATTTCTAATCACCTCAAAATTTCTTCCTCCATCAAAGCTTAAAATAACTTGATTAATATCATCATTCCATGGAGAAGAAGTAGCAATTATGGTATTATTCTCTTTCTCTGGTATAACGAAAACCCTCCAAACATGTCCATTAATCGCTTTATCATATCCTTTCGATGGAAAAAGGGCCTTATAATATTTTCCACTATTGGAACTTTCCAATAAACCATTATCCATAGTAGCTACAAAAATATTACCAAGGGAAGATATAAAAATATCTGAACCACAAGAATTTGGAGCACCTTTTATTATCTCGTTCCAATTTTCTCCATTATCATCAGAACGCCACACTCCCCACCAATCAGTAAAATAGATAGTCTCTTGATTGAATGGGTCGAAAACAACAGCATTTGGTTTACCAAAGCCTTTCATCCATGCTCTTGTTGGATTATGAATTTCATTGTGTCTAAGATTTTTTTCTCTATCTTTCCATGTTTCGCCTTTATCTGTACTTAAAAATACACCGCCTTTCCAGCCATCCCTCCATCCTGCTAATAATTTTGTAGCTCCAGACCTATCGATTCTCACCGATAATCTTGTTATTTCATCCCGAGGTATATCCGTAGTAAATTGCCACGTTTTACCATAATCAGAGCTAAAGGCAATTTGCCTTCCAGATGTTACATAAATCGTATCATTTGACCCGGAGCATACCATATCCCATACTCTACTATTACCAACTTCTATTTTTTGCCATTCTTTTTTGGTCACATCATATCGCATAAGTCCAAGTTCAGATGCAACAAACAGCATTTTTCCACCTTGGCTCAGCAAAAGGGTTGTTATAGTGACTTCTTTTTTAAAAGGATACTTATTCCCTTCCAGGCATTTCCATTCCTTACCTCCATCTTCAGAATAGAAGATCTCTCCTTTTTTTGTGCCAGCATATACTCTATTGCAATCTTTTGAATCAATCGCAATGGAGCGATAACTGTCAGGCCTTTTAAAGATAATTTTATCTTTTGTAGATAAGAGATAGTGCCATGTCTTACCAGCATCATCCGATCTCATCATGCCTGCTTGTGTCCCTATATAGATAACATCAGAATTGGATGGTGCTATTGATAGGACAGCGATATGTAAATTTACCAAGCCATCGTTGATAAAGTGCCATTCGTCTCCTTTGTTATCACTACGCCATAGACCCGCAACATCTGATAAAAGATATAGTCTTTCCTTCACGTTGGGATCAGGTACTATGGCAGGATAACATCCGCCACCATACCATCCTACAAATGTCCAACCGCTCTTTATTACTTCATCTGCCGGTGATTGAGTAATAAAGTAAAAAAGGAGCAAGAAAAATATAGAGGTAAAATATATTCTCCGCATTACATTGTGCTCACAAGATCATAATATAAGTTTTCGATATTTTTGACTGTTTTTTTAATATCACATTCATTCTCTATAAGCTTGCTTCCCGCATTACCAATAGTATTCGATAAAGATTGATTATCTAAAAGCAGATTAATTGTTTGTGCCCATACCTCTGGTTTATAAGGATCAAGCAAAAAACCATTTTCTCCATGTGTTATAAAATAATCATTACATCCGACTCCCTGGGAGACAAGGACTGGTACACCCATACTCATTGCTTCAATCATAGTAATTGAATGAAGTTCTAATAGGGTCGGTTGAATAAATATATTTGATATTTTTAAAAATTCTTTCACATTCGGACAAAATCCAATAAAACGAACGATATTATCTAAATTTCTTTTTTTAACATTTTCTTCTAATTCATTTTTTAAAGGGCCATCCCCTGCAATAACAAAAATAACTTTATCACATCTTTGTACACTTATTTCTGCAATATCAATAACGGCACCTATATTTTTTTCTTGAGAAATTCTTGCAGCCGCAAAAATAATTCTCCTGTCTGCTGGAATGCAATGCTTTTTTCTTAATTCATATCCATCAACAGATTGATTAAACTTGGGATTAATACCATTCAATAGCATTTTAATTTTTCGATCAGAGGCGATGCGATTTCTTAACAGAAGATTTTTATTATTCTTTGTTAAGACTACAATACTGTCTGATAATTTGGCAAAATACTTTGCCAATCTAAATTGATCGGGTCTTACGCCTCTTTTTTCAAGGTATAATGGTTCTTCATATCTATAATCATGTACATGTTCAATAACTTTTACACCGGAAAGTCTAGCTGCAATTCCTCCCCACACATGAGCGTTAAAATTATGAGTATGCACGATTTGAATTTTATTCTTAAAAATATACCTTAGTATACGAAAAATAATTATAAGACTTGCAAGACTCTTAACCTTGTAAGCTGTATTGGAATATTTAAATAATCTCACTCCAAGTTGTTTGAATCTAGTTTCAAACTCTCCGCCATATGAATATCCAATATGAATCTCAAATTTATTTGTATCAATCGCTTGAGATAAATTAAAAAGATTTACTTCTGCACCACCTAAACTTAACGTTTTAATTACGTGAAGCACCCTTAATTTGTTATTTTTCATTTTTTATTATTAAGCTAATTCTTGATGTATTTACTCATTCTATTTTGAAAAATAATTTTTTGTTATCTTAGCCAATGAGACAAATCTTTATTTATAAATTTCTGCAGTTTTAATATATCTTCACGATACAGATTTTTAAGGTTTTCATAAGTTTCCTGCTTTATCTGCGGCTTTTCTAGCATGTTTTTCATTTTTAAATCCTCTACCAACTTCGAGATTTTGAATATAATCTCTTTTGACACAAAGGGTTTGATTGTTAATTTCATAAAATTTATAAGCAATTTTGCCTTTTCTGGCGTTGCTAAGAGTTTATTTACTGCTTTATTTTTTGGAATACCAGAGATATTAAACTTAACTTCAACATCTGGAATGAATGAAGTATCTATTTCTAGAAACTTATAGATATCCTTTACCAAGGTAAAGGCATCCTTTTGTAAGTCATCATAAAATAAAACCTTAACATGATTAAAGTTTTCCACATAGGCTTTCACTTGATTATAGTAAAAACTCTCACGCTTGCAACGTGGCCCATAAAATGACCAACCATCACGTAAACTTTCTTTTTCCTGTTCTAATACATCCTCAAAGGATAAAAAGTTTCCAAATTCTTTTACGAGATGTACATAATATGAGAAAGCCCTTTCTACAGGTTCTCTCAAAATAATTATTATCTTCACATCTCCTAGATAGGTTTTTATTTGTTTAATAGTGTCCTCATAAAAATAGAGGCTTTCTGTACTAGCTTCTCCTATGGCTTTTTCATTTCTAACATTTTCAAAAAGCCTTTTATAGTCATCAAAAGTCTTTATTAAAGTATTTCCAATTTTACTAGTCTCAATCTCGTTCAAAGCAAATTTTTTAAATTGAGAGGATAAAAAATTAGGTTCCTTTAAAGGACTCATATAAATTTCAGGGTGCTGTTTTAAATATTGATAAAGCGATGTTGTACCACTTCTAGCGGCACCAACAATTAAAAAGTTTGGTAGTTTAACTGTCACTTTTCTTCCTTTATTAAAGGATACTATTAAGTCTTAAGCCAATTGAATAAATTTATATATTGTCTTGCAACTTCTTTAATATCGAATCTTTTTTTTAATTCTTCAATGTTTAAGGCTGTATTTAATTCGTTCCTTTCTTTTAGAATGGAAAAAACTTCTTTAGCAAAATCAGCAGGCAGATCTGAAAAACACTGTCGTCCTATATTGGAAGTAATGATAATATCTGACGTAACGCCGTCGATATGGCGACAAACAATCGGAACCGAAGAAATGCCAGCCTCAATTAATGTGTTTGGCAGCCCTTCAGCCGTTGAGCAATGTAATAAACAATCTGTAATTTTCATGTATTCATTTATATTATGTATAAATCCTAAAAATAGAATGTTTTTCAATGACGATTCTTTTATGATTGTTAGAAGTTTTTGAAAATATGGATTTGAAACATCATTCTTGGGACCTGCAATTAAAAGAACAGAATTTGGTAACTTTTCACCGATAAATTTCCATGCCTGAATCATAAATTCATAACCTTTTCGTTCTTCAATTTGCCCAACAGCCAAAAATATGTGTGAGTAATTTAAAAATCCCAATTTACTTTTTAATACTTTTTTGTCTTCAGTTGGCAATTTAAAAAACATTGAAGTATTAACCCCAACTGGAATTAGTTCCAATTTTTTTTTGCTAATACCACTTTCGAGAGATAAATGAAACAACTTAGTTGATATAGGTATTATTTTATCCACACAATACAAAGATGGATGAAATAGGAATCCAAGTTTTCTTTTCCTTATGCTTAAAGGATCATCACAGCCAACTAAGGTTAATTGTAAAAGTGTTTTTTTGCCAAATAATTTAGTTAATGGGAACAAAAAAGTATCAAATCCTGATATACCAAAAAAAAGAATAATATCATGGTTTGACTTAAAAAGAAGAAATAAAAACATCTTTAGAAAATATATAAATTGTCCTAAGCTTGATAACGCTTTGGATTCAAAATAACTGCAAAACTTATATACAGAGAAACCATCGTATATATCTAAAGCTGTTTTCTGTCTATAATTATTTGTAGCAAACTCTACATCAATACCTTGCCGTTTTAATTCCTTAGCTAGAAAAATCGCTTGAATAACTCCCCCACCATATCGTGGTGGGAATATTCTACAAATCATCAAAACTTTCATACTTTAAGCTTTCCTATATAAAATAACATTAAATCAATTAATGATGCTGTTTCAAATATTGATAAAGCAATGTCGTACCACTTTTTGCAGCATCAACAATTAAAAAATTTGGTAATTTAATTGCCATTTATTTTTATCCTATGCAATTCCTTTGCTTGTAATTAGTTTCGATGAGATTCTTTTTGATAGGGTTATCAAGTAAACTCTCTCATTATTATTTAATATGATAAAATATGAAATTGTATAGTAAACAATAACAAACATCGGTAAAGAATAGAGTAGATATAATAAGTTAATGTGTAAAAAAGACTTAATATAGAATATGATAGCTCCCCATACCAATCCTAATAAGACTGGTTTAATAAATCCTGCGAGATAATATTTAAAAAAATTAATTTTTACTATTTTGGACGTGTAGTATGGCAGAAAAAATGCAGTTTGTATTGTTTGTGATATTGCCGTTCCCAATGCAAACCCAACTAATCCCATATTAAAGTGCAACGCAAATAATATACTAACGCCTATTTTCATTACCCCCAATAGTAATGCCATTCTGCCTGGTATTTTAACCTTTCCGAATGCAGTAGTTAAGCTTATACATATCGAAAAAACCAATACAGGTACTATTGCAATTATATGGAAATATAAAATGTTCACCGATGCTAGGAAATTTTGGCCTACCCAAAAAATAACGAATTCTTTAGCAAATATCGCTAGCAATACACAAAATGGAATAGAAATGAGTGCAGATAATTTTGTAAACGCGCAAAATAAGGTTTTAATTTTGTTTATTTCATCCATTGAAAACAGTTCTGTAAATGTTGGTGATAGAACTGTTACTGAATACTGGATTAATCTCTTTAGAGCACCAATACTCTTTAGGCTCACAGCATATATAGCGTTAGAATAAGAACCGTAAATTCGATTAATAATAACGGTATCAGCAGTATCATAAAATAATTCACTTACTTTGTTTACTATTATTGAAAGCATAAACTGCCACATTTGCCTCAATTTAACATACGATACATTTTTAAAATTTATCTGAAACGCTGAGAATATTTTTTTTGCACTCTGAAAAACTAACATTCTCTCAATAATTACAGATACTAAAAATATAATTCCATAATATTCTAACTTAGAATTAAAGATTGAATAAAACACTAAAATTAGAATAAAGCGGCAAAGGCTACCTGCCGATGAATAAATATTAATGAGGTCAAACCTTTGTTTAGCGTACAATATAGCCCAATATGGTGTAAATATAACATTAATGGCGAAACCGAGTATCAACATTAAAAGTACAAATTGAGCGTGTACCTGTAAGCTCAATGGTATGCTAAACAGGTAGCTGATATTCAGCAATAGAGATACTCCCACAATCGAAAACAAAAAAGTAAAAATGTATAAAATAACCTGTCCATTTGCCAAATATGAGTTTACCTCGTTATCCTTACCTTTTGAAATATGTAAACCAACGAATCTCGCTAGTGCTGACCGTAAACCAACAGCAGCCATCTCAAAAAAAATGATAAAAGACTCCATTAATATAATTACACCATAGCCAGTTGAGGTTAGTTTACTAATAAGAAATGGAACTATTATAAAACCTAATACCATCTCAAACAACTTGCCTAAATTATTACTTAAGATATTAATTATCATTCTTTTCATTTTGTAGTCTTGTGTTTTCTAGTCAATCTATAAATATTTAGAAGTTATCCCCAAACCTCAATTTAGCCTCTCTATGTATATCCAATATCTATATCTATCCTTTAGAACAGTAATAAATCTCTCCACTTCCAGGTGTAAGACCCATGTGAACTATATCCTCTTTCTTAAAGAAATCAGAAACATAACTAACTTTTACTCTAAATCCAGCTTCTTGAAGTCTATCAATATAGTCAGATCCATACCGCCGAACATGATCTTCCTGCCCAAAAACCCTACGACGTTCAGATGGATCAATAATGGAGTAGTCCTCAAAAGTCCTATTTACAGTAATGGGAACGAGTATAATAGCCCACCCATCATCTTTTAAGATACGATGGAATTCTTTTAAAGCCTTTTTATCATTCTGAACATGCTCTAATACGTGACTGCAATAGATAACATCAAAGAATTCTTCTGGATATTGGATATCTGTTATATCCATTTTTACCATCACACGTGGATTTAGTAAGTCCGCAGTAATGTAGCTTTCGCCTAAACATTTTTTCAATCTGGATTCAAGACATGGCTCCGGTGCTATGTGAAGCATTTTTTTAAATCTTCCATCAAATAGATTCGTCATCTTGTTAAAATACAGCCATACAAATCGATGCCTTCCCAAAGAACAACAGTGAATACAACAAGCATCATCAGGACAAATACCGAGCTTACGAAATTTCCGCATTGATTTATTACAAATTGGGCATATACACCCTTTACCACGATAAGGTATGGAATACACAAAATCCCTTGTAAGTCTTAATGGTTTTTTAGACCATTCAGGTAAAGACGAAACGGTTTTCTTAACCATATTTAGATAATTTGAAATAAATATTTATATTACTTAATGCTTTGTTAATGATTTTAATCTAAGTTTTTCCCTTGTAATGCCTATACCCTCTTATAAATCATTCCTGGAATCGCAAAGGTACGGTTATTGAAAATGACTCCGACCAGATTAGCATTTTTTTGCTCTAAAGGCGCAATCAATGACTTTATAACGTGCCGCCGGGTTTTTCCCTCGTTTACGACAAGAATGACTCCGTCTACATACGATGAGAGGAGACACGTATCCTTCACATTTCTTAAGTTTGCATAATCAACAAGGACTATGTCATACTTTTCTTTCGCTGAATTAATTACCTTAAACATTCTGGAGGTATCACCCGTGGTAGCCTGGTTGAGGGTTACTCTTTCTGATAATAAGGTAGCTAGTTTAGGATTTGTGCGTTTACTTTTCTTATCAGGAAAGGCTTCTCCTTCAAGTACATCTTCATCATCTTTCACTTCATCAAATATAGTAAAGAGATCTCCATCCATCGTCAGATTGTGTGAGTCTTCTCCGGCAGTTAAGACCGACAGGTTATTATGTATGTGTTGCGACGCTTTTTCAAAAGATATGGTTCCCCTAAGGATACTCGTCAAACCGGGATTATCAGGGATATGAAACGTCCTGTGTATCGTTGAAGTATGTATATTGGCATCGATGATAAGGACCTTATGACCTGCTTTTTTCGATAAGAAATTACCAAGATTCGCAACGATTGTTGCAGAGTCCTCCACTGGCGAAGCGGCTGTTATTAAAAGGGATTTTAGATTTTTATCCCTCATGAAAAGATATATCTTATCAGAAAGATCTTTATAAGATTGAGTGTAAGGGGTTATTTTCATCGTATCTTTCACTAATCTTTTACTCTTAAAACCCTTCCGGGGGATAAAGCCCAGGACAGGTACATTGAGAAATTTTCCTACCTCTTGCGGTGACTTAAACGTGCAATTAAGGTACTCAAACCCGAAGGAAAGCATGATGCCTAAGACTACGCTCATACAGAAGGCAAGTACAAGGGTAAGGTGTTTACTCGTTCCTACCGGTATAAAAGGTATTCGTGCCTGCTCAACGATCTTGATTGTCGCCGGGCCAATTGATTCCATATAGGAAAGCGGAGAACCACTCAGGTTACCGGTCATCTTGTCGATGCTATCTTTTAATTGTAATACGATCTGATGTCTTTCTCCGTATTTCAACTGGAGTTCGGCAAGCTGTTGTTCAAGGTCGCAAATAATATAGGAACGGCTTACTACATTGGCAATCGCTGCTGCCTCCTGGGGGCTGAAGTCGCTTACGGTTATTATGAATACATCGGTATCCCGTATTGGCGTAACCTCTATCTTCCTGCTTAGGTCTCCTACTGCTTTCCATAAAAGGAATTCATCCAATTGCTCTGATGAAAGGTTCTTTAATTCATTTGTCTTCTTCTGCTGCAGGTTTATTAACCATTGAGGCTTTTTTTGCTCAAGCCATTGTCTTACAGGAGAATAAAAGCTCTTCTCGTAGCCGGATGGACGTTCATGTAACTTCAGCACCTTAACGGCGCGCTCCAGTACATGAGAGGAGGTTACAATTTCTGCCTGGGTAAGGGCTATGTAGGATTGAGAACGGTTATAACTTAAGTCCCTGTAATATGGCGAATCGACCTGCTTTTCAGCGGATATGAGCATTTTAACGCTTGCCTTATAGACCGGGGTTTTGAGTTCTAATACAAGGAAGACGATGGTCATAATGGTAACGAAGGTTGTTATGATAACGGCCTTGTGACGAAATACGATTGACAGATAGTCTCGCAGGGTGTTTCCGGTGGAATCAAGACTCATAAAAAATTGTTCCTTAGTAATAATTTATGGGACGCTGATAAAAACAGTTCAAACAGTTCAAACCGTTTAAGCCGTTCAAACGGATTAAACGGTTTGAACTGTTTATAATACTCCTTCCAGGACAACGACTATGTCTTCCGGCTCTAAACGGATATCTTTGTCGACCTTACCGCCCACAGCTCCTTTCATGTCTACTTTGATACTCTGATATCCTGTTTTGCCTGGAATTGTCCGGAGGATTTTTACCCTGTCCGGGGAGCCGTATTTCGCAAAACCCCCGGAAAGGGATATGGCTTTGAGCACGGTCATGTTATCTTCCAGGGTAAATTTACCGGGGTTTTCAACTTCTCCATATACGAAAAAACTACTGCTGCGCTCTACGATTACTATATCATCATTCTCAATCGGCATATCGGCATTCAGATTACTCTCTTTTTTATTTTTCAAATCTATAGCAATTTCTTCGTATCCGGGTTTGTCTTTTAATCTTCGTTTGAGTTTTACCCTGCCATATATACCATCCGGTGTGATACCTTCAGCCGATGAAATGGCCTTTATCACGGTCATATTTTCTTCCAGGTCGTATTTTCCCGGGGTTTTAACTTCACCGTACACAAAGAATCTCATACTCTTGTAGCTTGATAAGGTTACGGATACTACGGCATACTTTATGTAACTAACGGAAAGTCTTTTTGATATTTCCTTTTCGATTTCCGAAAGATTCATACCTTTTACATTAAGGACCCCTATATAGGGGAAGGATATCGTACCATCATGCGCAACAGGGGTCACTGTTTTCAGGTTATCGTGCCCAAGTACATTTATCTCCAGTACGTCGTTTACATTGACGGTATATTGCTCTGTAGATTCGCCGGAGTAACCTGGCATTGATACCATGGAGACACTAAAAAACACGCATAAACAGAGAAAGATACTTTTCAATTTTTTCCTCATAGAGAAGAGTTCAAAAATCAATATACAACATGTTACTGTTACATGATAAGCGGGGTATCTTAATCCCCCCTTGATCCCCCTTTAGGAAAGGGGGAAAATTTTTTTAGTACCTTTAGGAAAAGGGGGAAATTGTCTTAGTCCCTTTAGAAAAGAGGGAAAATCCTTTTGGTTCTCCTTTAGGAATTTATCCTTTTTGTTTTTTTGAGACAGGATTAACAAGATAAAAATGATAATCCTGCTCATCCTGTCTCAAAAAATTCTTTTGTGGTTTGTTATTCTTCGCCGTTTCCATATTTTAGCTTGATGCATCTGCCGATTTACCCACCCCTAACCCCTCCCAGGAGGGGAATAAAAAGTCCCCTCCTGGGAGGGGTTAGGGGTGGGTTCATTTCCCGGAGAGACGCAAGATTTTGCGTCTTCTCTACGTGTTGATTTCACGGTCTTTGAGACGTCTTATCTTGCCCCTATTCCAAATAATACTACCGGCAAGGTTCTTATGAGTATTTTACAATCGAGCCAGAGCGACCAATTGTCGATGTAGTTCAGGTCTAGCCGCATCCATTCGTTGAAATCGGATATCTTGTTTCTTCCATATACCTGCCAAAGGCAGGTTAATCCGGGCCGCATGCTGAGCCGCCTTCTCTGCCAGGGCTCATATTGACCTACCTCTTCCGGAACAGGCGGTCTTGGCCCTATCAGACTCATATCACCTTTCAATACACTCCATAATTGTGGTAATTCATCTATGCTGTATTTCCGTAAGAACTTTCCGACCTTCGTCAGTCTGGGATCGTTTTCCATCTTGAAAACAGGCCCGCTCATCTCGTTATATGCGAGGAGGTCTTTCAGCATACTTTCGGCGTTTTCAACCATGGTCCTAAACTTGTATACCATAAACTTTCTGCCATTTCTGCTGCACCTTTGCTGCTGAAAGAATATGCGGCCTTTTGATGTTGCCTTTACGGCAATGGCTGCTATTGCAAAAACAGGCGCTGACAGGATTATTGTACAGGAAGAAATGATTATATCGAATAACCGCTTTATATAAAGGTGCAGGATCTTATCCGGCGTACTTTCGAACGTAAGTAAGGGTAAGGTATCTACCGTGCTGTATCTTGCCTTCGATAGTTTCAGCTCAAAGAGATCCACCGCCACGCTTACCTTTATCCCCTCTGTCTCGCATTCAAACATTACCCTTTCAATCGAATTTAACCAGGAACGCGGTACAATAAAGAGTACTTCATCTATGACATGATTATGGATTATATCGGTTATATGGTCGAAGGAGCCTATCACCTTATGTCCGCAAATTACGGTATTTATCTTCACGGGGTCTTTATCCACAAGACCGCTGATTTTAATTCCCCATTCCGGATGATTGTTAATTGATTCTATAAAATGCTGGGCACGCGCGCCGGTGCCAACGATTAGGATATTTCTCGTATTCATCCCTCTCCTGCGATGATACCGGAAGAATTGTATAATGAGGATCTTCTCAATACTGATAAACACTACGGCAAAGAGGAATGCATACGCTATGTGCAGTCTGCTCACGGAATCCATCTTTGTGATGAAAATAAAACTTCCAAAAAGACTGCCGCCTAAAAGGGCCGATTCGATCACGATAAATAAAACGTCTGATATCGGTTTTGTCCGTAATGAGCTATACATCCCAAAGTAATAGAGAAGGATTCCCCAAATAATAAGCAGCGCCGGTAAAAGGACCACATAGGTTCTCAGGAGATGAAAATGATACGGCTGGTGTTGTACGATAAGACCCAGAAAGAACGCTGCAAAGACAACACACAGGTCCAGGACTATCATAAGACCTCTAAAGATTGCATGATGCTCTTTTAACATGGCTTTGTTAAGGGTTAAAGGTTTATGGAATTATTTATTATTCAGCATTCTTTATATATTTTGATCTTCAGCATAATTACGCAGGGCGAGGCTTTAGCCTTGCACAAATGCATACCATTGGATGCTATAGATAACTTATGTAAAAATGCTCCATTTACCCACCCCTAAATCCCCTCCCAAGAGGGGACTTTTATTCCCCTCTTGGGAGGGGTTAGGGGTGGGTTTATTCCCCTGGAGAGACGCAAGATTTTGCGTCTCTACAATTGGGCTATGGGTGTGTTCATGGCATAACGAAAAACTTTGAAATTCCTATACATTCCATGAGATTGCAAACCAGGATATACCTTAATTCTCATGAATTTATCTCTATATATGACATCTTGTTTTGAAATCACTATTAGGATCAATTCATACTGCCTCTATCAGCGACATGCTTCCGCCGCGCAAAGGCGCAACCCTAAAGGGTTGCCCTACGTAATACTATCAATCTTTAACCAGAATAGCCTTCCTTATATACGCTTGTACTTTATCCTTACCCTCTTGTTCCATATCCTGAAACTGTATTCCGGCATATGCTTTATGGCCATTCATTATTTCTCTGACGCACTGTCCCTGTGCTTTAACCGTTTCAGAGCTATCGTTCAGGCTAAACTCGAAATTGCGAAGTCCCTGCCCTTCTATATCGGCACATCTGACTATCTCCCCGCTCTTCGCATCGATGGCTGTGAGAATCTCTGCAAAAACACCACCCTCGCTCAGGTTAATAATATTCGCCCTGCATGAGATTGTGCTGCTATTGCCTGCATGGGACTGGAAGCTTGCCTGAAAAAACGTATGGATTCGGGGATAGCATCTTTTTATAATATTGCCGTTTATAATCCTTTTTTTTTCTTCGATATCTTTTTTAAAGGATGAAATAACCTGATCGCAATCTGTCTCATAATAGATTTTTACAAAATCTGCATTTCCGGAAATCCTTAGCATCCTCTGTATGTCTGGTCCAACATTGAATAACCTGATCTGCATACCACGGGAAATAACGTTTTTGAAAATCTGAATCCCCAGCCCATCAATTTTTTTTACCTGCCTCAGGTCGATAAGCAGGTTATACCGCCCTTCATCCAGACAGGTATATAAATACCACTCCAGCTCAAAAACTTCCTGACCAATTATTTCACCGAAGATTTCAAGCACTTGTATTGCAGACCCACCAGCATATGAGGGATGAGATATAATTTTCATTACGGTACAGGTAATCATCTCTTTGATTTTTTGTTTTTCTCTTATAAAGTTGTACATGACACATAGGAAAAATTGTGCCAACGATTGTGATTATTTGAATTAATGTCATAAATACTTATGATATATAACTATAAAGGAAAAGATACTATGCGTTAAACATACGGGTAAGCAATAGCCTCTATGTTAGGATTCTAACACCCGTAAGCAAAACACAGAAAAAATGAGCTAGGTAACTCCTTTTAATAACTGGCTTTATATCAATAACTAAAAATCTAACAGGATAGTGTTAGCTTTCTAACATGTTTCATAAATATGAGATATTATCGGGACTTAGGTGATTATAGTAATCCAGAAATGAAACCGAACACAATACATCAGGTGTGATTCCATCAGCACGGACAAACCAGTTTGTCCGTGCCACCCTATCTTTAATAATGTCCGGTTTCATCCTTTGAATACTATAACTTTGGTTAATTTGTACGGTAACAGGGTATTTTTTTCAAAAAACTGGCGTGATATTAAGAAACAATATTGCAAGTCTACCTTTGTTATAGTATAGTAATTGCCCGGTAAATTTTTGGAGCATTTCGCCCCCTTTTGTCTGTGGAAAAGGAGTAAGAAAAGGACAGTCTTCTTGTCTTCTGCTATGGTTAACCTGATTTTACTTTCTGTTTGCATTCCCTCAGCAATCATCTGGCTTATCATTCTGCTTTTGCCTGTACGCTGGAGGATGTCTGAACGGTGGGAGGCTATCAACGATCCGCACACATCAATATCCGGATGGCCCAGCTTATCAGTTATTGTACCGGCGCGCAACGAACGGGCATCTCTTCCTCTGACATTACCCTCCTGGCTGGAACAAGACTATCATGCATCCGAAATCGTAATCATCGATGATCAATCGAATGACGGCACAGCGAAATATGCAAGCGATAGTGCAGCCCGGTCCAATCGTATGGTACGCATTCTCGATGGCTCCACACCCCCGCCCGGCTGGACCGGCAAGCTATGGGCGCTTGAACAAGGCGTCAGATCCTCATCGGGTGAATGGCTCCTGTTTACTGACGCTGATATTCTCCATCGTCCCAACCTGTGGCGGGGACTCATGGCAAAGGCCCTGACTGAGCAACGAGCAATGGTCTCATTAATGGCGCTGCTTGATACAACAGGGATATGGGCCCGTTTATTAATTCCAGCCTTTGTTTACTTCTTCCATCTCTTGTATCCCTTCGGAAAGGTAAAAGACCCTCATTCCAGCATATCGGCAGCAGCGGGTGGCTGTATACTCATCTCCCGCCATGCCCTGGATAAAATCGGCGGCATAGCCGGGTATTGTAACGCCTGGATAGATGACATCGCACTTGCCAAACAAATAAAACGAGCAGGATTTTCAGTCTCTCTTGCATTAACACGTTCAGCAATAAGCATCCGCCCTTATCGCCAGCTTCAGGATGTCTGGAGGATGGTCGCACGCACCGCCTTCTCGCAGTTGCGGCGCTCATGGTTATCCCTCATGGGAACCGTGCTGGGATTAACCGTCATTTTCCTGGCGCCCGTAGGAGGTATATTTGGATTCTTTACCGGCGCTGTCTCTTCATGGACGGCCATCCTCTCATGCGTCACACTCCTGATAATGGCAGCCACGTACACCCCAACACTTCGTTTTTTTAATCTGGGGTTATACCGGGCGTTTATCCTGCCATTTACCGGGGCGCTCTATGTAGCAATGACGATATCCTCCGCTATCAATCACCTTCTGGGTCAATATGAATGGAGAGGTGCCCGCACTGAGACTGTCACCAATGGCCACGACAAGAAATAATGACAAATCTTCACAGAATTTTCCTTAATTCCTGTTTTCATTTTTCATGCTTTTTTATTGACATATAGTAATGCCTTTGCTAATCTAACCACCGAAAACCGCCGGTCACTAGTACGGGGAATGAACCCCATATGCATTAAATTATTTTTAGACAGGATTTACAGGATTTACCTTGATTTAGTAGAGATAAGGCAATGCCTTGTCTCTACCGAAAGACCGCATATATACAATGAAAATTCCTCTACAATCAAGCTAAGAATAGTGTTCCATAAAATAAAGAGGTATCCCCCTGGAGAAAGAGCAATGTGTGTTCATATTTCCCTCTAATCCCCCCTAACCCCCCTTTAAAAAAGGGGGGAAAGAAGCACAAGTTTAAAAAAGTGGGGAAAGGAGGATGAGTCTAAAAAAAGGGAGGAAAGAAGGATAAGTTTAGAAAAGAGGGGAAAGAAGGATTTTTTCCGGAGAAAAGTTTGCCTGATCAAACATATCAAACTTTTCCCCCTTTTCTAAAGGGGGACCAAGGGCATATGCATCAAGCTAAGCTTTAGTGGCTTGTTTGGCTTGTTTGGCTTGTTTGGCTTGTTTGGCTTGTTTGGCTTGTTTGGCTTGTTTGGCTTGTTTGGCTTGTTTGGCTTGTTTGGCTTGTT
>NZ_SZPP01000038.1:0-27296 GCF_030263775.1 Candidatus Jettenia sp. AMX1 | reverse complement strand
GGTTCCTCAGGAGGGAAAGGGTTGAAACCTATTCTTACTCGAAACAGAGTTTCGAGGCAATTGCGTTCCCAAACACAGAGTTTGGGAACGAGTTACTCAATGAAGCTCATGAGTACAGAAATCCTTAGCTTGATGCATATGGGGATTAAGGGAGATTATGCATTTCCCCCTTTTCTAAAGGGGGACTAAGGGGGATTAGGGGTGGTTTGCTATTCTCCACCGTTCCCATATTTTAGCTTGATTATAGAAGAATTTTCATTGTATGTAAGCGGTTTTCAGGGTGGCACAGACAAACGTTCCCCACAGGGACATGGTTTGTCCGTGTTGTGTTTGTCATTGCGAGGGTAGTGTCCGAAGCAATCTCTTGCATAGTTGAGAAAAGATTGCTTCGGGAAAAACCCCCTCGCAATGACAAATACTCCAGAGTCTCTTATGGTAAATTATCTTGATGCATATGGGAATGAACACACCCCTAATCCCTCCTAGGAGGGGAAGGAACCCACCCCTAACCCCCTCTCAAGAAGGGAATATAAAAGTCCCCTCTTGGGAGGGGATTCAGGGGTGGGTAAAAAGAACAGTCGTTGAGTTGTGCCTTTTAAAACCCAGACTGATTTCTTTTTCTTGTCTAATCCCGTAGGGATGTCATGATTATAGAATAGCATAAGTTTTTTATCCCCTGACGTGTCTTTTCTGAAGCATAAGAAAGGGCTTAATACACTATGATATACTTTTTATTAGCAATAAGTCTTGTTCTTGTTCTTTTATTGAGTTTTGCGATTTCCGGGTTGTGGGCAAAGTATGCGAATACTAAAATGATTGCGGTATTTCTCTTTCCGGGCATTGTGGTTCATGAGCTTAGTCATGCGCTCCTCTGTCTTGCTACAGGAACCACTATTAAAGAACTGAATTTATTTTCGTCGAACGGCGGTGGGATCAAATACGACAAGCCTAAGATATCCGGCGTATTTGATTTTATCATTACCTCAGCGCCCGTCTTCGGTTGCGCCTTTTTCATCTTCTTTATTCCAAAGATACTTTCACACCCTATCCATTTCAGTACTACATTTCCTTCTGAATCACCCGCTACTCTGAGTGGATTTTTCGCTTTAATTCAGCATCTTTACGATGCGGTGTTAGCTAATCTGAATACCTTCAGAAACCAGTTTCAGATAAAGAATATCCATCATAGTATCTTTTTATTCGCTATTATTATCTTTGCCGTTTCAATAGCGCCTCAAAAACAGGACATAAAATACCTTATCACAGGATTTGGGATTCTTTCAGGAATCTTCTTTTGCCTGGAGAAATTTGGTATCCATCTGGCTCAAAATGCCTGGTGGAATTTTTGTCTGAAGGAGTTGTGGGTAATTACTGCCCTTACTATTTCTGTGCTGATACCCTTGCTTCTCATTACGTTAATTGTTATGGGGTTTGGCAAAGGGTACGCTTTGACTTTTGGGCGTAAGGGTTCCGGTAAAGGAGCCGGTAAGGGTACAAATAAAAATACGAGGAGCGCTGGCAAACATGATACCAGGTAAACCAGAAATACTGTATTTCAGCAGCTTTCAGGCACCGGTTGGCCATGTATGCATCGCAAAAAGCATAAGAGGAGTTTGCCGGATATCGTTCCCCTGCACCACTGAAGAAGAGTTTCTCTACCCATTTCTCAAAAACCCATCTGCAAAAATTCAGAGAAACAATCCAATCCTCACGTATGAAATAGCTATTTTAAGGGAGTATTTTGAGGGTAAACAGATAACCTTTGATTTCCCGTTAGATATAAGCCAGGGCACGGTATTCCAAAGAAAGGTATGGAGCAAATTACAGGAAATCCCTTATGGCCAGTGCCAGTCCTATAAATGGGTTGCGGAGCAAATTGGATCTCCGAAAGCTGCAAGGGCAGTAGGCCTTGCCAATAACAAAAACCCTTTACCCCCCGTAATTCCCTGTCACAGGGTTATCGGATCCAATGGCAATTTAACCGGATATGCCGCCGGACTCCACATCAAAAAGCAGTTGTTGGAAATGGAATATAACGCAGTAACAGAGAAAAAACAGAGATGCAGGGCGAGGCTTTAGCCTTGCTTCCCCGCCTGAATAGCTGCACGAGGGTAGCAACCCTAAAGAGTTGCCCTACAGAATGGAAATTCCTTAATGTTAAATCAGTCTGGGTTTTAAAAGGCAAAACCCCCAATAACTTTTCTTTTTACCCACCCCTGAATCCCCTCCCAAGAGGGGACTTTTATACTCCCCTCTTGAGAGGGGGTTGGGGGTGTGTTCCCCTCTTGGGAGGGGTTAGGGGTGGATTTTCCATTTCCCTGGAGAGACGCAAAACCTTGCGTCTCTCCAATTATGAATTTGAATTACAGAGATATTTCATGTAACATTACCATTACCTTAGTTGCAACTATGGTAACTTTTTTCTCATTTTTACCTGATAAAAGGAGAATGTAACATGGCAAGCGGAACAGTAAAATGGTTTAACGAAAAGAAGGGATTTGGTTTTATTACCCAGGATAACGGAGAAGACGTTTTTGTGCATCAGACGGATATTGAGAGTCAGGGATTTAGAACCCTCGCCGAAGGAGAGAAGGTGGAGTTTGAAGTAGTGAAAGATCAAAAGGGCTACAGGGCAAAAAAAGTTGTTAAAAAATAACGATGGTGGATTCACTTCGTTTACCCACCCTACCGGTAATTCTATAATGAGTAGGGTGGATTAAGCAAAGCGAATCCACCAAAGGAATAAATCCCAAGAACGAACAAAGATTAAATTTTCTATACATGGAATTAGGGAAGGAATGTTATCTTACAATACGGTATATGGATTGTAAAAATCCATGCCTCATAACCCACCCAAATATCTCATACACACCCACTCCTGCAAAGAATATAATTGCGGCAATTATTACTGCTATCATCGTACGAAAAAGTCTTTTTTCCCTCCTCATTCTCATGTAACTACCAAGCAATGGAACGATGAGAATGGTTCAATATAGATCAATTTACGATCAACCGGCGCATCAGTGTGTCAGTCGCGTAGCTAAAGGGTTTAAGTACCTGACCATAAGTATTTGTATAAAAAGAGGAGATTTAGTACTATAAACTTACAGATCAAACACCCTAAAGATTATACAATAATTTATGGTCAGGTACTTAACCACGTCATTGCGAGGGTCTTTTCCGAAGCAATCTCATAAACTATCGTAGAGATCCTTCCATCCTGCATTCATTCCATCAATCAGCCCTATTTTTTTAGCTCTTGAGCCACCCTTTTTTGTTTGTCATTATGTAACAGAGTATAATTTGTCCATTACGATTTACCCTGATTGAATCTGGCATTCTAAAAAAAGATTGCTTCGGAAAAGACCCTCGCAATGACTGGCCAGGTAATCTTTTGTCAGTTAAGGATATGTTCGGTTTCATCTTTTGGATACTATAACTATAGATAAAACATTACCGTATAATCAAATCCCATAGGGATGACATCTCAACGCAGATATCCCATGTCACCCCTTCGGGGTTGAAGGGGGTTTTTTCTGTTTTTTCTATAATCATGACATCCCTACGGGATTGGGTAGAGACGCAACATCTTGCGTCTCTGCAATCGCAACATCTTGCGTCTCCAAAATCGTGCGTCTGCAACATCGTGTGCCTTTGCGTTTAATGTTGTGAAATTTCAATTCTGTAGGACAACCCTTTAGGGTTGCTATCCTCGTGCAGGTATTCAGGCTGGGAGGCAAGGCTAAACAGGCTGTCCGGGAATTGTTTTTACGGATCAAAGCTGTACTGTATATTGATTAACTATTGTAATAGACGCAACATATAGCATATGTTGCAGGTAGCAATTGCATTCTCGGACAGCCTGTAAAGCCTCGCCCTACATCTTGCATAAAAGATAAAAGTCGCCGAAGGATTGGTTTAAATTCTGGAATTTGTAACAACTCTGTGATATAGATACCTTTATCAGAATTATGGTAAATCATATAAAGATTCATATAACAGGCATTGTACAGGGCGTGGGATTTCGCCCTTTTATTTACAACCTTGCCCATAAATACAACCTCAAAGGCTTTTGTCTGAATGATTCACACGGCCTTCTCATAGAAGTGCAGGGAGAAATGATTGATACGTTCATTCAGGAAATAAAAGCGTGCCCACCTCCCCTTTCAAGGATTGAAGAGTTTACTGTCCATACCGTTCATAGTAAAAAAATTTACAAAGATTTTATTATACGGAAGAGCTTATCCTGCGAAGGGGGCTTTACCCTGATCTCACCCGATATTGCTACCTGTCAGGATTGCTTAAGAGAACTCTTTGATCCCAATGACAGACGATACTGTTATCCCTTTATAAACTGTACTAACTGTGGGCCAAGATATTCTATCATCGAAGATGTCCCTTACGATCGTTTCAGGACAACTATGGCCCCCTTCAGGATGTGCACAGTATGTGAGCGGGAATACCATGATACCACGAATCGCCGTTTCCATGCACAACCCAATGCTTGTTCCAAATGTGGACCTAAGGTGTGGCTGGAGCGTGGAAGGCAGAAGATAGAAGGGAGAGACACGGATAACTATAAATCCCAAAATCATACATCAGAAATCCTGACAAATTTCGATGCTATTCAAAAATCAATCGCCCTTCTGAAAAGTGGGGCTATACTTGCCATAAAAGGGCTTGGCGGTTTCCATCTTGTATGCGATGCCGTAAATCATGATGCAGTAAAAAGGCTGAGAGAAAGAAAAAGAAGGTCAAATAAACCGTTTGCCCTCATGGCACCCAATAGTAAGGTTATAAAAAGTTTTTGTTCTGTCTCAGAAAAAGAGGGAGAAATTCTGGAAGGAAGGATTCGCCCTATCGTAATTCTAAAAAAAGATTTATCAAGCACAATTTCAGAGGAAGTTGCCCCCTATAGTAAAAACCTTGGAGTAATGCTCCCCTACACCCCCCTTCACCACCTTCTTTTCGGTTCCGAAGAAATAAAATTTATTGCCCTTGTAATGACGAGCGGAAATCAGTCTGAAGAGCCTATAGTCATCTCAAATGATGATGCCCTTGAAAGACTTTCTTCCATTGCTGACTTTTTTCTCCTTCACGACAGGGGTATCTCTATGAGGATAGATGATTCTGTTGTGAGGGAAAAGAAGCCGGGAGAAATTGCAAACGTATCAATTGAGATTCCTCATGGAAAATCAGAAACACAAAAACTCAAATCCCAAACACTGGTTATCCGAAGGGCAAGGGGATTTGTTCCGGAACCTATTGACCCCGGAGAAGAATTGGAAGAAATACTGGCCTTCGGCGCCGGGCTGAAAAGCACCTTTTGCCTTACAAAGGGTAAAAAGGCCATACTAAGCCAGCACATAGGAGACCTTCAAAATTATGATACTTTGGAATTCTTCAAAGAAAGTCTTAAAAATCTTAAAAACTCTTTTCGCATATCCCCTCAGATACTTGCCCATGACCTTCACCCCGATTATCTGAGCACAAGATTTGCCCTGGAGTATGCAACACAAATAAATATACCCCATACAAGGATCATACCCGTTCAACACCATCATGCCCATATAGTAAGTTGCATGGCAGAGCACCATCTTAACCAGGAAGTGATAGGAGTAGCATTTGATGGTACAGGGTACGGATTGGATGGAAATATATGGGGAGGAGAGTTCCTCATTGTTAATAAAGGGAATTTTATACGGAAGGCTCATTTTGAGTATATTCCTATGCCTGGTAGTGATAAGGCCATAAAAGAGCCGTGGAGGATGGCAACTGCTTATCTATACCATATCTTTGGTGACCGGATGTTTGAGACCATACCATCTTTTTTTAAAAGATTTAGTACAAGGGATATTGATATCATTGCTACGATGATAAAGAAGCGACTTCATTGTCCTTTGACCTCCAGCGTTGGACGTCTTTTTGATGCGCTATCTTCTCTGCTCCGGATACGGGATAGAATAACATTTGAAGGTGAGGCTGCTATAGAATTAGAAATGATGGCCGATTGTTGTGATGAAAAGGAGCTGAGATCATACCCATTTCAGATTATATGTGGAAAACCTCGTAGTATAGATCTAAAACCTCTTATAAAATCATGTATAGAAGATTTAAATAGTGGGATAGAAGCTTCCCTGATATCTTTCAACTTTCATTACACTTTGGCAAAGATCGTCGTAAAGATCTCAAATATTTTAAGAGAAGAACATGGCATAAGAGATGTCGTCCTGAGTGGCGGAGTATTTCAGAATAAACTTTTATCAGATTTAACAGAAGGATGTCTCAGAAAAGAAGGTTTTATCGTCTGGTCGCATGAACAAATCCCTGCAAACGATGGTGGAGTTTCCCTTGGCCAGGCAATTGTAGCCTGGGAGAAACTAAAAAGGTAATTACTCAAAACAAGGTGCAAAACCTGACCTGGGAGCTGTCCAAAAAGGTTATCTTTTAACGGTCAATTGTGGGCAAACCGATGCCTGGAGCAAAACAGAGGAGAAATAATCCCCCTTAGTCCCCCTTTAAAAAAGGGGGAAATGTGTAAGTGATTTAAAAAAAAGAGAGAAATGTGGTTATTTGTTTTGTTTAGGAAAAAGGAAGAGCGAAAAGATTTTTATAAAATATGCTAATTTTTATGGTAATCATGGTTATAATTGAGGAACACACAGTATAGTAATGATACCAGATAAATGAGATAATCCTCAAGCCTCCTTAACAGAAAAGGAATCAACATCATGTGTCTTGGAATACCGGGAAGGATAGTAGAAATCACAGGCGCAATGGCAAAGATTGATGTTGCGGGTACCCGGAAAGAAGCGAGCCTCATGCTGATGGAGAATGTTAGTGTGGGCGACTACGTAATTGTTCACGCAGGTTTCGCCATACAAAAGGTAAATGAGAAAGAGGCTTCGGAAACATTAAAGATCGTGAAAGATATCATAGGAGATATGCCTTCATGAAGTATGTTGACGAATTCAGGCAAAGGGAAGCCGCTCAGGGGATAGTGAAAAAGATCCATGCCCTATCAGGAAAAAAGGTGAATATCATGGAGATCTGCGGTACCCATACCCATGCCATATCAAAATATGGTATAAGGAATCCCCTCCCTTCCAACATTCGTCTTATCTCGGGACCCGGGTGTCCGGTATGTGTTACCTCAGCAGGGGATATAAACAGGATCATTGAATTTTGTAAAAGAGAAAAGGATATCATCGTTGCCACCTTCGGGGATATGATGAGGGTTCCGGGAACGGAATCATCCCTTCAGGAACAAAAGGCTACAGGTAAAGATATTCGGGTGGTCTATTCCCCATTAGGCGCCCTTGATATAGCCAGAGCAAATCCCGGAAAAGAAATAATCCTTTATGCGGTGGGTTTTGAGACCACGGTTCCGACCGTTGCGGCTACTATTCTCTTAGCGAAAGAAAAAGGTATAAAGAATTTTTCCGCCTTCGCCCTTCACAAACTTACCCCTCCTGCAATGAAGGCCCTTTTGGACAGCAGCGAACTTGACCTTCATGGTTTTCTCTGTCCTGGCCATGTAACAGCTATTATAGGGGCTAAGGCTTACGGATTCCTGGCCGAGAACTATCACTCCCCTTGTGTAGTAGCTGGTTTTGAACCACTTGATGCCATTCATGGATTGTATATGCTGATAAAGCAACTCGAAGAGGGTAGAGCCGAAATAGAGATACAATACAAAAGGGTTGTAACCTGGGATGGTAATACAAGGGCACAGAGAATACTGGAACATGTCTTTGAGATATGCGATAGCAATTGGAGAGGGATTGGGAAGATACCTATGAGCGGACTCAGATTGAAGAATGAATTTGCTGATTTCGACGCAGAGAAGAAATTCGTTATCGAAGCCGGTATAGATGAGGAGCCGCAAGGGTGTGCCTGCGGTGAGGTACTAAAAGGACTTCTCACGCCAAATCAATGTCCTCTCTTTGGCAAAATTTGTACCCCGGAATCACCCGTGGGTCCATGCATGGTATCCTTTGAGGGTACGTGTGCGGCTTATTATACCTATGGAATCTCTCAACCCATTTTGACAGGATGAACAGGATACTATAGGAAAAACAATAAATTATGAACCAAGAGAGAATCCTTTTATCACATGGAAGTGGCGGAAAGTTAGGTTATCAACTCATCCATGAGATATTCCTGAAGGCATTTTATAATGAATTTTTATCGCCACTGAACGATCAGGCTATCTTCAATCTTCCTACCTCAAGGCTTGCTTTTACCACAGATTCTTATGTAGTAAATCCCATCTTTTTTCCCGGAGGAGATATTGGCAAACTTTCGGTATGCGGAACAGTAAATGACCTTGCCGTAGGTGGTGCTGAGCCCCTTTACCTGAGCGCATCTTTTATTATAGAAGAAGGCATCCTGATAGAAGAGCTAAGGATGATAGTAGACTCCATGGCCCAGACCGCCAATCATGCAAAGGTTAAAATAATTACCGGAGATACGAAGGTCGTGGAGAGAGGTAAGGGAGATAAGCTGTTTATAAATACCAGTGGAATCGGCATAGTAAAAGACGGCATACATCTCTCACCCCTTCTCATAAAACCGGGCGATGCGATACTGGTATCAGGACATCTGGGTGATCATGGAATAGCTATCATGTGCCACAGGGAAGGTATTCAGATGGAAACGCCGGTTCAGAGTGATTGTGCAGCTCTCCATGAACTTGTTCAGGATGTTATATCCCGATCAAACGGGATCCGGGCAATGAGGGACCCCACCAGGGGTGGATTGGCAACCACCCTGAATGAACTGGCTGCATCTTCCGGATACGGAATGATAATAAAAGAAGAGGATATCCCCGTTAAAGAGGAAGTAAAAGGGGCTTGTGAGATATTGGGCTTTGACCCACTTTACCTCGCAAACGAAGGAAAACTCATCGCAATAGTATCGAAAGACTCAGCCGGCACGGTGCTGGAGGTTATGAGAAAAAACCCGCTTGGAAGAGATGCCTCTCTTATAGGTACTGTAGTGGATGAGCCACGAGGCAAGGTACTTCTTGAGACCTCCATAGGGAACAGGAGAATATTGGATATGCTTTCCGGGGAACAACTTCCCAGGATATGCTGAACGTTTGCTATCATCAGCCAAGAATTTTTGCAATTCAAACTTGAACGAAAAAGATGTTCGTTGTATTATAAACCTACCGTTTTTGTCCAATGTATACGGGAAAATCAAACCACACATTTTAAAAAAGAAAAGGAGAAAAGGTCGTATGAGGCATGGGATATGCGAAGTTTTCATGTTATTTGTTACCTTACTATTCTGTAGTTCTCTCTATGCTAATACTATACCACAACCGGCTGATAAGGGTGAAAAGGAACCTGATTGGTCTTACCGTTCAGTTGACAGGAAAACCCTCTATGTTGCTCATTGGACGCATACCCCTGAGAATTGCCCTGGCAGAACCAGCGATGGCGCAAAGATGCTGAGTATGTTCTGGGAAGGAAGAAAAAAGGCTGAAGAAAAGGGAATAAAGATACTGGGGGCATATGTTACTGTTACAGAGCATGACTATTTCATTATTTTTGAGGCAAATGATTACCGTGCTGCGGTAGAATTTTTCCTCCCCCTTGTGCCGAGCCAAACAGGAAAAATTGTGCCTGTACTCACCATAGATGATTGGCTAAAGATAATGCCAAAGTAAGGATTTCAGATGATATTTTTGAAAAAATAAAAGGTGGTGTTTATGATAGAACCATCGTTACAATGCGGAGATCATGTTGTTCTGGAACAGAATCATTTCCAGAAATTACTTGATGCTTTAATCAGGAGTGGCTACCAGATTATAGGTCCTACACCCGGAGAAGGATCTATCATATATGGCAAGCTGAGCTCCGTCTCCGATCTGCCGATTGGGTGGACTGATGAGCAGGAAGGTGGTATGTATCGTCTCAAAAAACGAGATGATAAAGCGCTTTTTGGATATGGAGTAGGTCCGCATTCCTGGAAAAATTTTCTCTTTCCCTCAGTACAGCGCTTATGGCAGGCAAAACGCGATGGTAACGGCTTTCAAATTACGGAGGAAGAGGCGGAAATACCAAAATTCGCCTTTATTGGCGTCCGCTCTTGCGATATACATGCTATCTCAATTCAAGATAAAACCTTTCTCCAGGGAAAATTTGTTGACCCCAACTATCAATCACGCCGGGAAGATATCTTTCTTGCTGCTATTAATTGTGGAAAAGCCGGGGGTACCTGTTTCTGTGTATCAATGGGTACAGGACCCAGGGCAGACTCAGGTTTTGATATTGCCATGACGGAGATTTTAGAAAACGGCCGACATTATTTTTTAACGGAGATAGGAACAGAACGAGGCGCCGGAATCTTCCGGGAAATCCCGCATAGAAAGGCAGATGAAGAAGAAAAACACACTGCCAATACTGTTGTGGAAAAGACTGCCGGTCAAATGGGAAGATCATTGGATACCCATAACATTAAAGAGATACTCTATAGAAACTATGAGCATCCACGTTGGGATGATGTTGCCCAGCGATGTCTGGCCTGCGCCAATTGTACCCTTGTGTGCCCTACGTGCTTCTGTGCGGCCGTTGAGGATGGAACAGATGTGACCGGGGAGCATGCTGAGCGTTGGAGGAAGTTGGATTCCTGCTTCAACCTGGATCATTCATACATTCACGGAGGGAGCATCAGATCTTCAATAAAGTCCCGCTACCGTCAATGGCTGACACATAAACTTGCAACATGGATTGATCAGTTTGGCACAACAGGTTGTGTTGGTTGCGGACGGTGTATTACATGGTGCCCTGTTGCAATTGATATTACCGAAGAAGCGCGGGCAATTCGTGAAAGCGATCAGGCTAATCAGCAACCACCTTAGCGAAGGAGAAAATGTATGCAGACACCCGAACAATCTTTATCAGAGCATCCGTTTCTCAAAGGGCTCGATCCTCACCATATTACTTTTATTGCAGGATGTGCATCAACCATTCACTTCCATGATGGACAATCCATTTTCCGTGAAGGTGAAGCGGCAAACTATTTCTATATCATTCTCCAGGGTAAAGTAGCCATTGAACTATTTGTGCCGGAACGTGGTCCCATTATGATACAAACGGTCGGATATGGTGATGTTTTGGGTTGGTCATGGTTACTACCACCCCATCAATGGCGATTTGATGCACGGGCTGTTGAACCAACCGATGCGATTCTCCTTGATGGAAGACGCTTACGTTCCAAATGTGAACAAGACCATGATCTGGGCTATAAGTTGCTTAAGCGTTTTGCTGCTGTCATTGCATCGCGGTTGGAGTCAACCAGATTGCAGATTCTTGATGTCTATAGCGTTCGTACATAAGAGGTGGACGATGCGAAAGAATATTCCGGAGCCAATGTCTCCAAGCCCATTCCGTATACAACGGGTGCAGAAAGAAACACACGATACGTTTACTATCGATCTTAAGCCAGTAAGTGGTACTGGCGATGTATCATTTGCTGCCGGGCAGTTCAATATGCTGTATGTATTTGGAGTTGGTGAAGCCCCTATTTCCCTAAGCGGCGATCCTATCAATCCTCATCTGTACAAGCATACGGTACGTGAAGTAGGAGTAGTAACGAAGGCTATGCGCAAATTGAAACAAGGCGAGGTATTGGGAGTAAGAGGTCCGTTTGGGAGTCATTGGCCCGTAGAGAAGGCAATAGGAAAAGATGTTGTTATGGTAGCAGGAGGGATTGGATTAGCGCCGCTCCGCCCTGCTATGTACCACCTTATCTCACAACGCAATCAGTATGGAAAAATAGTCCTCCTCTATGGCGCCAGAACACCGGAAGATATACTTTACAAACATGATCTGGAACAATGGCGGGAACATTTTGATGTCGAAGTACAGGTTACCGTTGATAATTCCGATGGAAATTGGCGTGGAGATGTCGGTGTCGTTACTACACTCATACGCAGAGCGCAGTTTAATCCTTCGCGTGCTATTGCTATGATTTGTGGCCCTGAGGTAATGATGCGATTCACCATAGCGGAGTTGCAAAATTGCGGCGCCGGAGATGACAATATCTTTATTTCGATGGAACGCAATATGAGATGTGGAATTGGTTTTTGCGGTCATTGTCAGTTTGGACCTGTCTTCGTATGCAAAGACGGTCCTGTATTCAACTACGACGGTATTAAAAACTTTTTTGGAAAGCGGGAGATTTGATTTAGCCACGAATGGACACGAATTTACACGAATAAAAGAAAAAAATTTAGTAATAGAAAAGTAAATGAAAAATATTTAGTGAAAGAAGAGTATAAATTTTTATACCCATTTTTTTATCTTCGGGTTTTTATTTGTCATTCGTGACAATTCGTGCCCATTCGTGGCTAAATTCATATAAAATTACCATGGCTCAAAAACGAAAACCAAAACTTGCCGTCTGGAAATTTGCATCCTGTGATGGTTGTCAGCTAACGATTCTGGACTGCGAGGATGAATTACTTACCTTGGCGGACAAGGTCGATATCTCGGTCTTTCTTGAAGCTTCCCGTACCGTAAAGAAAGGCCCCTATGATATCTCCCTTGCTGAAGGGTCGATCACCACCCAGCATGATGCCGAACGCATTAAAAAGATCCGCAAGGTATCCAAACTCCTTATAGGGCTTGGTGCTTGCGCTTCGGCAGGTGGTATTCAATCGTTACGCAACTTCACGGACGTAAAAGATTTTATTTCGGCCGTATATCCTTCTCCGGAATATATTGAAACACTTGATACATCAACACCGTTTTCTCGGCATGTCCATGTTGACTATGAGCTGCAGGGCTGCCCGATTAATAAACACCAGCTTCTCGATGTCATCAGCGCCTTCCTGCACGGACGGAAACCGAATACGACATCATACAGTGTGTGTATTGAATGTAAGCGGCGTGGAAATGTTTGCGTAATGGTTGCACATGGCATCCCCTGCATGGGGCCAGTAACCCATGCAGGATGTAGCGCGCTCTGTCCAACCTATAACCGGGGCTGCTACGGCTGCTACGGTCCGAAGGAAACACCGAATACAGCCTCTTTAAGTAGTTGGTTTAAACGCCTTGGGGTAAATGAGGCCGATCTCGTACGATACTTCCGCAGCTACTACGGAAATTCAGAACATTTTTATAAAGAGAGCAAAATCCATACGAAAAAACGGGATTGATGTAGGGCAAGGCTTTCGCCTTGCAGAAGGCGACCCTAAAGGGTTGCCCTACGGAACTGAAATTCCTCTCTGTCCAAATAAAAATTCCTCTATGAAGAATGATAAAGCTAATATGAAGAATGATAAAGCTAAAATTAAAACGATCAAGGTAGATTACCTGGCCCGTGTTGAGGGTGAAGGGGCACTGTATATAAAGATAAAAGGTCATACCGTAACAGATGTTAAATTCAAAATCTTTGAGCCTCCCCGCTTCTTTGAGGCGTTTTTACGGGGACGCAGTTTTTGTGAAGCGCCGGATATCACCGCTCGTATATGCGGTATTTGCCCGGTTGCTTACCAGATGAGCTCGTCACATGCAATGGAAGACGCATTTGGCATCAGGGTTGACGGCCAGCTTCGCGCGCTGCGCAGGCTCCTGTATTGCGGAGAGTGGATAGAGAGCCACGCCCTCCATGTATATCTGTTACATGCACCTGACTTTTTCGGCTATGATGATGCAATTCAAATGGCAAAAGACTATCCCGACATTGTTCAACGTGGACTGCAGTTAAAAAAAACAGGCAATGAAGTTGTTATCCTTATAGGGGGCAGGGAAATTCATCCCATAAATGTGCGGGTCGGAGGGTTTTACAAGGCATTAACGAAACAGGAACTAAATACCCTAACGGAAAAGCTAAAAAGGGCAAGGGATATTGCCCTGGAAGCAGTGAGATGGACGGCTGAATTTGATTACCCGGATTTTGAACAAGATTATGAATTTGTCTCCCTTCGGCATCCCGATGAGTATCCATTCAATGAAGGCAAACTTATTTCAAATAAAGGATTAGATATTTCTGTGCATGAATATGATAATCATTTTATCGAAGAACAGGTAGCGTATACGAATGCGCTTCATTCTAAACTGAAAGAGCGTGGCGCATATTTTGTCGGTCCTCTTGCCAGATTTAATCTGAATTTCGACCGGCTTTCTCCTTTGGCAAAAGAGGCAGCACATTCCGCAGGGCTCTCGCCTGTTTGCCGGAATCCGTTTAAAAGCATTATCGTGCGAAGTGTGGAGATGGTTTATGCCTGTGATGAGGCCCTCCGTATCATCGGCCAATACGAAAAACCTGAAATACCTGCAATACCCTTTCAACCAATTGCCGGTACCGGATACGGTTGTACGGAAGCGCCACGGGGCATTCTCTATCATCGTTACCGTATTGATGACAATGGTAGAATCCTTGATGCTAAAATAGTCCCGCCAACATCACAAAATCAAAAGACCATTGAAAATGATCTTTGGCAATTTATCCCCAAATACCTGGACCTCCCTTCTGAAAAACTCAAATATGATTGCGAGAAGGCAATACGTAACTATGATCCCTGTATCTCATGCGCTACACATTTCTTAAAGCTCACTATTGATCGTGAATAAGAATAACATTATTCAAACCATCTGCGCAAATACACCCCGCATTCTCATCATTGGCATCGGCAATATGTATCGCGGAGATGACGCAGTCGGGCTTGCTACTGCCCGGCATCTCAAGAAGCACGTACCCGATTATGTTTCTGTTCTTGAAGGAAGCGGCAATGGCGTAGCTTTCATGGAGTCATGGAAGAATGCTGATACCGTTATCCTCATCGATGCAGTCCATTCTGGAACAAAACCAGGGACTATCCATAGGTTTGATGCATCTGCGCACCCTCTGCCCTCAGAATTTTTTCGTTACTCCACACACACCTTCGGTGTTGCTGAAATCATAGAACTTGCGCGCACTCTTAATCAGTTGCCATCACATCTTATTGTTTATGGTATTGAAGGAAAGCGCTTTGAGGCAGGCATTGGGATTTCTCCCGAAGTAAATACAGCGGTGCAAGAAGTTGTAAACCGATTGCGACAAGACATTCATTCTTTTCTCAAGGTATCTTAGAATATATGCACGAGTTTTTTCTTATGAAAAGCCTTATTGATACCTTATCATCCATCGCGCGTGAAGAGCATGCAAGCAAAATAATTAGCCTTACGGTTAAGCTTGGCGCCCTGTCTCACATCTCACCGGATCACTTTCGTGAGCACTTTATCCATGCTTCACAAGGAACAGTTGCCGAAGGAGCCCGGTTAACTATCGAAGTCATGACAGATACAACCCATCCGCAATCTCAGGATGTCCTGCTTGAAAACATCGAAATTATGAACAGCTAAAATACAAGGTTATACTTTTCATTTCCCTAAGATTGCAGGTCTATAATTTGAGATTATTCGATGGAAGATATTCATTACGCATATAGTGCAATAATTTTATGATAATCTCAAACCCTTCGGATAGGGAGCACAAGGTATCATCCAACTCGTGTTGTCTTGCCATGTCATGTTCAGAAGCCAGGCCAAAATATGTTTTCCCGAAATCTATATAATATCGACTATCTATAAGAGTCTTCTTATATCTAAATTTATGCTCGATATACTCAGGAAACATACCGGTAAAGAATAAAGCATAATTACCAATGTGGCAATAAATATAAAATTTACGGATAGTATCGGAATATCGAATCTCTTCGATCATATCGATAATGTATTGATATTGCTTTTCATCATATTTCTGTATTTTGTAGAATCGGGATGTCCGCAGAAATACCGCAAGCATGTTTGCAAGATAGTTCGATACATCGATACTATTGAGCAATTTTACAATTTTACTTTTATTCCATGGATAGGCAGGCGCCAAACTATTTAATTCAGCAACAGCATCATGAATAAAGTCCCCATCTTCTTTTTTTAACTTAAATACCCTTCTGACGAGTAAGGTAAATAAAAAATAAGGCGACACATGGAAGATTTTATTTCCTTCACGTATCACCCTCTCGAAAACACGGTCATTATCAACCATCCGGGTAATAATATCGGCATCTCCCTGTATTTGGCTTGCTATGCGCTCATAATCGCACCTCTTCGTTACATAGCTCTCAATAAGAAACAACAAGTCACTATCTGAGAGATGATCAAGGTTATAAGCATGTAACTCATTATTTTGTCTCTTCTTTTCTTCTTCGTAATTCATTGCATACTACTCACTATGAAAAATAGGTAATTGACATAGTAACGATTGCTTCACCGAAATACAAAGAAAACGAAAATAGCCTGATATACCTATGATCATACAATCCTAGATATACCAGGCTATCTTCGTTTTGCCAACTTCCTCATTCGGTTCGTTATTTCATAAACCCCTGAAACCTGAAGAAAAATATACAATTAATAATTCAACAAATAGTGCCATTTTGGAGTTGGGAAGTGATTATAAATATACATACATTCAAGTACATCAACGTACCTTTAAGGTACATTACTCATACTTTTTTCTTTTGGGGAACGTTTAACCCCAACTATTCACTTCCCAACTCTGGTACTATTATATCACAAAATCCATAATTTTCAATTTGGAGAAGTAATATTGCTGTATTTCTAAAATAAATAGCCTCTTTTTGTTATCATATAGTCGCGATATAAAAATGTAGTTGAATTGCCAATGACAATGATAGTCGTCATATCAATCGGATGAGAGGTCATTTTATCAAGCGTTGTAACAACGACAGTTTCGCCTTCCCTCGTTACATCCTTCACAATGCCGACCGGAGTATGAGGAGATTTCCATTCAAGAATAATTTCAGCAGTTTTTTCAATTTGCCAATCTCTTTGTGAACTTTTGGGATTATAGAGCACTATAACAAAATCTGCTTCGGCAGCAGATTTTACACGCCTTTCTATAACCTCCCAGGGTGTTAGTAAATCACTAAGGCTGATAACAACATAATCATGCATGAGTGGCGCACCGAGGACAGCTGCGGCAGCATTCGCAGCGGGGATGCCAGGAACAATTTCAACCGGTACAGGTATATTTTCTTTACTGATCATTTCCAGTACAAGTCCTGCCATACCATAAACGCCAGGGTCGCCGCTGCTTATAATAGACACTTTTTTCCCGGTCTGTGCCTCTTGAATCGCCAATTTTACACGATCAACCTCCTTCCGCATGGTTGAGGCAATAATATGTTTATTTTCTATGATATCCCGTATGAGATCGATATAAAGTGTATAACCAATAATGGTATCGGAATCTTTTAATGCATCTAGCGCCCTCTGGCTAATCTCATATTTTGATCCGGGACCTATACCTACCACATAAAGTTTTCCCGGGCGATGGCTATGGTCACCCCCGGATATTTCTGTTTTGTCAGAATTAATTGTGTTTTCCTCCCGGCAATAAGTGCAGCGGGCTCACATACCCCCCCCACGCCTATTTTCTCTTTAACAAAATCGGATTTACTATATTCTTTCACACAGGTTGCAATTTCACATGCAGAAATAACCCTTAATGGAATACCAAGTTCCTCTGATGCTTGTAATAAACCTGGTTCTTCAGATTTAATATCGATAGTAGAGAGTAATCTAACTTGCTCTATCTCAAGATTTACTTTTTGAAGCGCGTGAATAATAGATTCCTTAACAATCTCCGGCGAAATGCCTCTTTTACAACCGATGCCAATGATAAGGTCTTTCTGCGCATCGGTGCCTGTAGTGATTACTGCATCCGTATGTAATATGGCAGCAACCTGGTAAGCCAATTGATTTGCTCCTCCCTCATGACCGGAAAGCATACTGATAACAAAACGTCCTACATCATCAATTACTACTATGGCAGGGTCTGTATATTTATCTTTTACATAAGGCGCAATCATCCGTACCACAATCCCAATTGCCATAACGAATATAAGGCCATCATATTCTTTGAAAATCCGATTGACTAATTGATGAAGTGGTTCAGAAAAAGAGGTGATGCTATAGGTAGATGTGTTACACTCCATAAGAGGATTTTTTTCTGTTATCTTTTTCAATACATAGACCGAAGGAGTAGGCTCAAAATTTTTCCCTATCCTTTGTGCAATCTGCAGTCCTTGTTGCGTTAAGGCGATAATAGCTATATTCAAAAGCTTCCCTCGTATTTTCTATGGCGAGATGGTAGACAGGCAGTTACTCAAAATACTGTTGGATTATCGTAGGGACAAACCTTGGTTTTGCGCCATATTTTGAGTAATTATGGAGATATAGTTATCTATTTTTCCTTTTCGATAGCTTCAAATTCTTCAAGTAATACCCTTTGCCTCTTCGTCAAATTCTTTGGTGTGCGCACAATTACGCGCACATATTGATCGCCATGTCCATGACCTTTTAAGCGTGGCATACCGCTGCCTCTCAATCGAAATAATGTGTCAGTCTGTGTTCCCGGAGGGATCTTCATCACTGCGTTTCCGTCTAGTGTCGGCACCTCAGCCTTCGTACCTAAAGCTGCCCCAGTAAGGGCAATGGTCTTTTCCAAATAAATATCACTTCCCTTTCTTTGGAAAACTGAATGAGATTGCACGGAAACGGTTACATAAACATCCTCCTTTAATTTGCTATCATCCTTATCTGCTGATATCCTCAAGGTTGTTCCGTTATCCACACCGGGGGGTATTTTTACAGTAATTTTATCGAATCTTTGTACCTGACCATTTCCATGGCAAGTTGGACAAGGATGCTCAATAACCTTTCCCCGTCCTTTACAAACAGGGCATGCCCCTATCTTAATAATCCTGCCAAACCCCTGTAATTGTTCCTGTTTTACTTCTCCCTTTCCTTTACAATGACTACAAACATCAGGAGATGTACCGCTTTTAGCACCATTTCCGCCACAACTCTCACATATATCTATACGAGGAATAGCAACTTCTGCGCTAACCCCCCGGTATGCTTGTTCAAGAGTAATCTCAACCAGCGCCCGTTTAATCTGTTCCTCCGGCTGTTCGAAAAACCCCCATCTGCGTCTGCCGAAGAAATCACTAAAGACGCTGCCACGACCAAAGAAATCTGAAAAAATATTGTGTCCAAAAATATCCTCCAAATCGCTGACGTGACTAAAATCCTGCCATGTAAATCCTTCTTTGCCAAAATCAGAGGCAACACCGGCGTGACCATATTGGTCGTACCGAGACCTTTTGTTATCATCGATCAATACTTCATACGCCTCTGACATCTCTTTGAATTTTTCTTCAGCTAATTTTGGATTATCCTTGTTAAGATCCGGATGGAATTTTTTTGCAAGGGTACGATAAGCTGTTTTAATCTCTTCTTTCGATGCATTTTTATCTATCCCTAATACCTCATAATAATCTCTTTTATCTGGCATGATTCATCATCTTATGTTCATTTATAACATTATTCAATAAAAAAGCATATTTCTTCCATTATTTTGTCTCATATTCCTTTCTTTTTTTCGCATCAGTGCCTACTACCAGCTTTGAGAATAACGTAATCGACAAAATAACGATAGCTATTGCGCCACCAAAATATAAGGTCTCCAATGGGTTTTCCCACATTACAATATGTTTTAAAAAAGTAATAACGATAACTACCACGGCTGCAGCAATCAATTTTTCCTTTAAATCATTCAGATCATGTATTCTCAACCAGTGAGGATAGCTAACAGATTGATTTCTATCTACAAATAATTCAAAAAGTCCAATTCCCATAACAAACATTACCACAGCAACCATGAATAAATCTATAGCAGAAATGAAATGTACGGAGAGTTCAAAATGATGATCTCCATGGTCGAACAGAAAATTGAATATATCGGGAATACCGTTAATAAACTCCCAAATTCCTGCAAAGATTAAAAAACCAGAGGCCAAAATCGTAAGAATAGAGGCTATTGCTACAAAATATCGTCCAATATGAATGAAGGCGTTATTTATTATGGATAGAATATCATGATCAGTCATACAACTCCTTTAATTTTTACCAAAATCAATCTTGTACAGTAACTAAACTTATTTTATTCCTCGTATCCTAGTAACTCCCTGATCTTGTTTTTTAATTCCTTTAAGTCAGAAGACTTAATAATATAAGCATCGGCAGACCACGACATAAAATCATCTTTATAGCTACTATAAGCGGTGTTAATAATTATTGGTATCTTTCGTTCATGTAAAATTCTGCTCATTGATTCAATACCATTCATCTTTGGCATATTGATATCCATCACGATAAGATCAGGTATCTGTTCATTTACCTTTTGTATAGCTTCCAAACCATCCTTTGCAGTAATAACATTATATCCCTCAAGCAATAGTTCTTGTTTATAGAGTAAGAGTTGATTTTTATCATCCTCTACTACGAGAATTGTTTTCATCATTCACTCCTTTTTGTTAAATCACGGTTGCTCCTTTTTCACAGGCAAATAAATAGAGAAAGTAGTTCCCTCAGACAATGAGCTATTAACTTTTATATATCCCCCATGATCATCTACGATTTTTTGTGATACTGCCAGCCCTACGCCTGTTCCATCCATTTTTGTGGTAAAGAATGGGGTAAAGATATTTTTCATGGTTTTAGCAGACATACCTTTACCACTATCGATAATATTAATTTTTATGTATTGACCTTCCGGCATGGTTTCTACCGTAAGCATTCCTCCATCTGGCATTGATTCAACAGCGTTTTTTATAATATTTAAAAATACCTGTTTCATTTGAGTTGAATCCATAATAATTTTCGGTATTTTTGTATCTAATTTCTTAGTTAATTGAATATTACCACTCTTAAAGTAGGGTTCCATGAGAGAACACGTATTTTCTAATATTTCATTGATCTGAGACAGTATTTTAACAGGTTCATACGGTTTACTAAAATCCATAATATTTGCAAGGATTTTCTCTAGTCGTTTCACTTCTTCAACAATAACCTCTATACTTTGCCTTGTTTGATTATCTTGATCAGAAATCCGCAGGATAGCTCTTGCAAAACCGCCAATAGTTACCAGTGGGTTACGGATTTCGTGAGCAATATATGCTGCCATATTGCCTATAACGGCAAGTCTTTCCGAGCGAATTAATCTTTCCTGGGTCTCTCCGAGTTGTTGAATCTTTTCCCCTAATTTTTTATATGCTTCTGCATTTTCAATTGCTAATGCTGCCTGGCTTGCAAAAGTGCTTAAAAGTTGAACATGCTCTTCTGTTATAGGTTTACAACTATAAAAATTATCAGCGCAAATAACTCCTATCGCTTCTTCTTTTACGATTAACGGTACACAAACAAATTCATTCGCATCAATCATACTTACAAATTTTTTATTAATATTAGGATTATAAAAGGCATTTTTTTCTAAAATCGGCTTTTTACTCTTTATACATGATACAATGAGCTCTTTTTCATCTGTCAAAGAATATGCCATTAATCTTGTAATCATATGCAATGGAGTATCATCACGGTAATTATCTTCAGATGCTCTAATGAGATCCTCTAACCTTTCATACTTATTGGCTATTTCACCCCATATCTTATATGCTTCTTCCCAGCTGGAGGGTCCAACAGCCATTTTTCCATAGACAATATTTCGTTCTTTATCCACGAGGAAAAGCCTTGAACGGTTGAATCCTAAAGCAGTTCCGGCTGTCACACAGGTTAAAATTAAATGAAGTAGCCGATCAATTTGCAATGTTCCATGCATTAACTCGGAAAGTTTCCGTAATAAAGAAAGTTGCCGAATCTTTTCTTCCTTCTCGGTAACATCTATTGAAAATCTAATTAAGGAAATAATATCATCTTTCTCGTCTCTAATAGGTACTGAAATATTTTTAATATATTGCCTTTCTCCTTTTTCTGTAATAAGCTGGGTCTCACTATATTGCCTCTCACCATGCGAAAGCATTTTAAGAACAGAACAATTCGTAATATCCGAACATCCACATTTATACACATCGTAACATGCTTTCCCTATAGGATTGTATTTTAAATTTAACATATCAGAGAGGATTTTATTAGACCAAATGATATGTAAGTCTTTATTTAAAATAGATAATCCGGCATCGAGTGCATCTATAATATTCTTGAAAATATCTTCAATGTTATCTTTCAGGATGTGAGGTAACATAGCAAAAACTTTTTCTATACCTATTGATAAAAAATATATAAAAACACAAACTCTGTCCCTATTTCCCTTCTCCTAATCTTTTATAAAGCGCAATGTATTCAAGCGCACTTCTTTCTAATGACCAATCCTGCGCCATTCCATTTCTCATAAGCTCGGCCCATCGAATCTTATTCTTAAAAAAGTCTATTGCCTTTACAATAGTAGCCATAAGTAAATCTGAATCGTATTTTTCAAATAAAAATCCATTTGCCTCCTTATGAGGAGCAGCTCTTGAGCCAATGTCGGTTATGGTATCAGCAAGGCCTCCAGTGCCCCGAACTATTGGAACTGTTCCATATTTTAAACTATATAACTGATTAAGTCCACATGGCTCAAATCGAGATGGCATGAGGAATATATCCGCTCCAGCCTCAATTTCATGAGCAGAACGTTCATCAAAAGCCAATTTTACTGCTACTTTTGAAGGAAATGCTTTTGCATAATCCTGAAATAATTTATGATATCGTTGCTCACCATTACCCAACAAAATAAATTGAAGATTTATTTTCATTAAATCCTGAAACTTATCCACAACTAAATCTAATCCCTTCTGCGCGGTCAAACGTGTTATCATTGCAACAAGAGGGATATCTTTTTCCGGAAGTTTAAATTTATTTTGTAAAGCCCTTTTGCAAAGTAATTTCCCGCGAAGGTCTTTTCTTCCATAATTTGCAATTATAAGCTTATCAGTTTCCGGATTCCATATGGTGTAATCAATCCCGTTAATAATTCCATAAAGATCTTTTGCCCTTTCTTTTAATACACTATCCAAACCAGCACCATACTCGGGAGTTTGAATCTCTTTTGCGTAAGTCTTACTAACCGTAGTGATAAGATCGCTAAAAACGATTCCGCTCTTTAAGAAATTTAGTTTTCCGTAGAATTCTAATTGTTTCCAGTTAAAGAGGCTCCAATCCAGACCGGTAAGATTCATATCCCAATGCCAGAATATCCCCTGATACGCAAGATTATGAATAGTCATCATTATCTTTGTATTTTTAAAACATCCTCTTTTTGCATACGTTGTTTTTAGATAGACGGGAACAAGCCCTGTCTGCCAGTCATTACAATGCACTATATCAGGAAAAATCTTTAACTTTTCGATAGCTTTTAAAGCCGCTTGGGCAAAAAAGATGAAGCGTTCACTATTATCCTCATAATCTTTTGTTGTACAAGGGTAATTGTACAACCCTTTTCTTCCGTAGTATTGATCATTATCCAAAAAGTAAACCGGTACTTGCGTATCTGGCAAAAAACCTCTGTATACATATCCAGTCCTCAATGTATCACCAATTCTTACCTCAACCTGGATATCTGTTTTTGTCAGAGGATAATGATTTTCTTTTATTATACCGTAGAGTGGCATAATTACTATAATTTCCACACCTTGCTTCTGGATACTTTTCGGTATTGCCCCGGCTATATCGGCAAGACCGCCGGTTTTTGCAAACGGTATGACTTCTGATGATAAATAGGCAACTCTCACAATCGTTATTCCTCAATCTTCTTCTCTGTACTTACATTTCTCAGAAATTCTGCAGCGCTTTCCGGTGTCACCGTATTTATATAAAAACCACTACCCCATTCAAATCCTGCAACTTTTGTCAATCGGGGAATAATCTCGATATGCCAATGATAATGTTCTATTTCCCCAAAAACAAAAGGTGTTGTGTGAACAATGTAATTATAAGGGGGAAATTCTAATGATGCTTCGAGCTTAAGAAGAGTCATCCGTAACACTTGAGCCAGTTCTTCAATCTCGAGTTTTTGCAAATTCTCAAAATGGGAGGAATGATTTTTTGGTAGAATCCATATTTCAAACGGAAATCTTGAAGCATAGGGTGCAAATGCAACAAAGTTATCCTCTTCTACCACGATTCTTACTCCCGTAGATATCTCCTGTTGTACCATATCACAAAATAAGCAACGGCCCCGGTATTTATAAAATTCTTCACATCCGCTCATCTCGTGCATGACAGTAATAGGCACAATGGAGGTGACAATCAATTGTGAATGGGAATGCTCCAGTGATGCTCCGGCAGCTATACCAACATTCTTAAAAAGTAATCCGTAGATAAAACGTTTGTCTTTTTTCAAATCCACCAATCTATCCCGGTATGTCCACAATATCTCTTCAACATGATCATTATCAAGCTCTGTCATAGAAATGATATGCCTTGGGCTTTCGATAATTACTTCATGTGCTCCAATACCGTTCATCACATCGTAGATTCCTTCGCCGCGTTTATTCAAATTTCCTTCAACTCTCAACGCTGGGAATTTATTAGATACCACTCTTACTCTCCAACCTTTCGCATTTGGCTGAGTACCCTTTTCTCGATATGCCATAATTTCGGGGGGAGTTTTATCCTCATTTCCTTCGCAAAAAGGGCAGAAACCACCTTTAATAATCTGCGGTTCTGTCCGAAAATCACTTGGTCGCATAGCCCTTTCTGTAGCAATAATTACCCAGCGTCCCGAAACAGGATCCTTTCGAAGTTCGGGCATTTTCATTTTCCTCCTATATCATGCTAAAAATAGTTCTCTTTGCTATTATATCTGCCATATTATTTCATAACCTTAGGCAAGTTCGTCAGTGTTTCCTCAGGATGTACAATTCTTCTCCAGTATTCATTTCTTTCAAATCCCGGACTATGCTCACTATCGTGACATGTCTCACAAATATTTTCATCGGTTAAACTATAAGATGTTTCGTTTACATTCCTGATATGAAAACTTCCAGCACCATGACAACTCTCACAACCTACGTTTATTAAATTCTGATTCTCTTCATAGTTTAAGAATCCAGAAACATACCCATAACCGGTTGTATGACATTTAATACACTCTGGATCGTATTGATGTCCGGAATAAACCAGGGTTTCGTATGATACCCCGTGTGCCGTTTTACTCCAATGATCGTATATCATTTTGTGGCATATCCCGCAAGCGGAGCTACCTGCATATGCTAATCCATCTGGAAGAGATACCTGAGATACCTTACTCAATAAATCTTCCTCTTTTAACATTCGCTGATACTCTTCGAGTAAAAGTTTCATTTTTTCAGAATCTTTATATTTACGATCTAATGGAATAATATCAACTGACATTCTCTTTGTAGCGTTCCTCTGTATCGAATATCTTGCAATCCCAATATATTTCCCACCTTTTCCAGGGGAAACAATTGGGATATTATTAACATATATTATCGAGTCCTGTGGGTCCTCTATATCATGTCCGGTTATAATTAAGTCTATTTCAGGAAAGAATTTTGCAATCTCTATTGATTCTTCTTTTGGCGTATGTGAAAGAAGTACTATTATATTTACCTTATCATGTAACCTTTTAATCAAAGGCTTTAGCGCCTGTACCGGCTCATAAATATTGACATAATTTGCAATACTCGCACTGGAAAAAGATTTTGAGAGAATACTCAAAAAGGCAATTTTAAAAGAATATTCAGAATGAGAGTATTCTTTTAAGACGTATTGATGAACCTTCATCGGAAATGGAGCAATAATTTTTACATTACTGGCAAGGAAGGTAGTATTGTTTACCTGCGATAAATAACTTAGTAATTGTGGACCTGTTTCAACATCTTTCTCTCCGAGACTATGCAGTACATAACCCATTTCTTGCATTGCACGACCTAAGATCTCCGTTTTTATTTCCTCTTGCCTCCCATACCCCTTGGAGAGGTCTCCCAAACTTACCGGAAGAATTATATTTTTTTGTTTTACAAAAGAATTTATAAAGGTGTGTCTTCTCGAGATACCTCCAATTTGTCCTTCATAACAACCACACGGTTCCAGATTCCCCAGCTCTTCTCCTGAAAATATTATGAGCGCCTGCATTGGAGCGCCATAAATCTTAATAGGTAAAAAAATAAACAAAAAAATGGCACAATAATTAAAATACTTCATAAGAAAGAAATATTATTTATCCTCTTATTTCACCATGAATAGGAATAGTAATAACCGGTTGAATACTACTATTCGTATATATCCTTAAGTTTCCTGTAATTTTTCCAACTGCACTATCCTTGCTCAACTTAACATCAATTTTTTTACTATTACTTAACTCAGATATCTGATAATTTACCATATCAGGATCAATCTCAATTTTTTCTATTTTTACATTTTTATTCATAAAATTGACAATTACTGTTTTTTTAACATCTTGTCCCTTTTGAATATAACCAAAGGATAAAACGTCAGGGTAAAAGGTTACATCACCAACAATTTCTCCAAAAAATGGTATATCAATTCTTTCTTGTTTACTACTATTTGTATAGATAAAAATAATTCCTGTAAATCTTCCGATATAATCATACTTATTCATTACCACTTGATAACTATAGTGATTATCATTTATTTTATTTTGAGTAATTGTAATATAAGGATTTGGCGATTCTACCTTCTTTATTTCAGTTTTTAATTCTGGTATTGTCTTTACCTCAAAACTCCTGGTGCAAGTATCTCCTTTTTTGATAATACCAAAATTAACGAGTTTCTGATTAACTATAACCTCTTCAATTATTTCTCCGGTAATAGTTAGTTTATATTGTGGATTTTCCGGATCGTTAGAATTTACCACAACTGACTTTGTTGTTTTCCCAACATAATGACCGGGATTAAACTTTATCTCTACTTCTCCCTCTTCATTATTCAATAATTTATCTTTTGACACAAGAGCAGCAGTGCAACCGCATGATGATTTAACATTCTTTATAATTAACTCACCAGATCCTATATTTTTAAATTTAAATCCATGTTTTATATTCTCGCCAATATAAATTTTACCAAAATCATATACCTGTTCTTCAAAAATTATTTTAGGCCTTTCTGTGGTTTTTTTATTACTATCTTCAGTTTTTGTAATGTTCGCTATTGAGATGTCAAATTTTATTATAAAAATTAAGAAGGTTATTATTATGTAAGTCCTAACTTGTTTCATAATACAAGCATCTCCTAAAACATAAACATACTTAACAACTATAAGTATTATAACAATTTAAATCTTTTGTTTCAGGAAATTCTTAATACATTCCTGAAACAGCAAGAGCTGGGTAGTGGGAGAGCCCACAGAACCCAGCTCTTGTATTGTTGACTTCTCTCTCTGCGTCCTCACGG
>NZ_SZPP01000037.1:0-30182 GCF_030263775.1 Candidatus Jettenia sp. AMX1 | reverse complement strand
GTATGCTTCATCAATAACAAGCACACCATCTACCTGAGAAGCGATCTTTGATATTTCGCCCGGTGATATCATTGTTCCCGAAGGGGAATTTGGGTTTGCAAGAAAAGTAACCTTTGCTCCTTTTACTATAAAATCCCCGGGAAGAGCATACTCTTCAGTAAAATCTACAGCATACTCAGACGCGTCCTGCAGTTCAGCAAGTGTTTTATAGAGCATATACGATGGATAAGGGAAGACCACTATGTCGCCGGGTCCAGCGAAACTTCGTATGATAATCGACAATAAATCATCTGAACCGTTTCCGGCCATAACATACTCTGGCCTTGTGCCTAACACCTGAGCAATTTTTATTCTGGCTGCTGTTGCGACTGGATCAGGGTAAAGACGTCATTTGTATTAAGCTTTATATAAATGCCGTCTTTCGGTTGTTCACCTGGTATATATCCCGACATCTTTTTAATATTGTCTCGAAAATAACTCAATGGCATACTCCTTATTTCAGAGATTTACTCTTCTCTTTGTTTAATCTGATTTGAATGGAACGTGTGTGTGCGTCACTACCTGTAGGGAGTACATGAGAAGGCCCTGCGATATAATCTCCTAATGCGACAGGTGTATAGGAACCCAAAAAGATTGCCCCGGCATGCTTAATATGCGACAACACGTTTCTGGGATTTTGCGTCATAATTTGTAAATGTTCCGGAGCTAAGGTATTTGCAATGTCTATACATTCGTCAATATTTTTTGTCAAGAGAATGATACCGAATTTATCAAGACATTTTTTTGTATCTGTACGCCGTTTCAATTTGGTTATTTGTAGCTTTAACTCTGCCATTACTTGTTCTGTCAACAACTCTGAGAAAGTAACCAGTATTGCGATACCTGGTGTATGTTCTGCTTGCGATAACAGGTCAGATGCTACAAACGATGGATTTGCGTGGTCATCAGCTACAATTACTACCTCACTCGGTCCTGCCAGCATATCGATGCCGGCATATCCAAAGATTTCCCTTTTCGCAAGCGTTACAAATATATTCCCGGGTCCCACGATTTTGTCTACTTTTGGAACTGTTTCTGTGCCAAACGCAAGGGCGGCAATAGCCTGGGCGCCACCAATCTTATAGATTTCATTCACACCCGATTCCTTTGCAGCTACCAATCTTTCTGGCGGGATGGTTCCATCTTTTGCAGGTGGTGTAGTCATGATTATCTTGCCAACACCTGCTACACGCGCCGGTATGGTATTCATCAATACCGTTGATGGATAAGAGGCGGCGCCACCCGGAACATAAACCCCTACGCTCTCAAGAGGGGAATACACCGTATCAAGCACAACACCATGTGTTTTTAACGGGCTGATATTACGGATTCGTATGTGTTCCTGGTACGTCCATATATTTGTGATAGCCCGTTGAATAGACCTTACAAAAGGAAGTGATATCTTCTTATACGCTTCCGCAATTTCTTCATCCTTTACCTGAAATTCATCTGGCAGGAGAGAAGCCTTATCAAAGCGTTTACTATAGCTTACAATAGCCTTATCTCCACGCTTTTGAATATCGCGGATGATTTTGAGTACGGCATCTCTCTGATTTGAGAAACCGTCTAAAACACTTAACCGTCGCTTGAGTTTCTTAATTTCCTTATCAATATTACATTCCCATGTTCTGAGCACCTGCATTGCTGTATTCCAAAAATTAACGAGGCATAAGCCTCGTTTAGTCTATCGTGAATTATGTAAGGTAGCTGTACAAAATATCCAGAAATTATATTTTTTACTGAAAATATTGTCAAGGGAAATGAAATGAGTTTCATTTTGACTTTCACATGCAAGGCGATATAATACAAAAAATTTTAGGTATTGTACTATGACTATAATAGCAGGGGTAGATGAAGCCGGATATGGTCCTGTGCTTGGACCTTTGGTAATTACAGCTATTGCTTTCGATGTGCCGGATGAAAAGATAGATTGCTCGCTATGGAAATTGCTGGAAGATGCTGTTTCAAACGGTCTCAAAAGCAAGATGCATCGATTGACTGTTCGGGACAGTAAAAAGTTGTATAATGCGCGTAGCGGGTTAAAACCATTAGAAGATATTGTTCTCTCTTTTCTGTTATCAAAAGATGTAAAGATCACATCATTTTATCAATTGCTTAACGTTCTATCGTGCTGCCACATCAAGATACTCAGCCGTTATCCCTGGTATGCCGGGAAAGATTATCCGTTGCCATTGGCTACGAGTGTTTCTGCTGTTTTAAATTATACCCATTTGTTAAAATATGTTTTACAGAAGCAAAACATCCAATTTTGCTATACAGTCAGTCGCGTTGTAACGGTTAAAGAATTAAATGAACAGGTAGAGGTATCAGGAAATAAGGCTACGGTATTATTCGATAATTTTATAACGCTTGTTACTGATCTGTGGAACCGTTGTGATGGCGCTGGCACTATAAGATTAATTGCAGATAAGCAAGGTGGCAGGAATAGTTATCTTAGCCTCTTAAGAGACCGGTTGCCCGGAGTGGATATAACGGTCTTAAAAGAAGGTGTTAAAGTTTCAGCATATAAGATTTCATGTGCACGAAGAGAAATGGAGATATCTTTTGTGGAGAAAGGTGAAGATGCCTGCATGACGGTAGCTCTGGCATCCGTGTTTAGCAAATATATGAGAGAATTATTTATGCGGTTGGAGAATCACTATTGGCTTCAATTTGTCCCTGATTTAAAACCAACAGCGGGCTATTACGAAGATGCGCAGAGGTTTTTATCAGAGATAGCGTCCATTAAAAAAAGAGAATTGATCCAGGATGATATCTTAATACGTAGTAAATAGATATTTAAAATTACAGAGTACACAGTGAAAGAATAAAAATAGCTGATCAAAGAGAGACGGAGAAGAAAGAGAAAAAAGGTTAAGGACTTTCTTTGTGTTCTTAGTGTCTTTGTGGCTAACTTCATGAATGAAAGGAGTTTTTTAAAGAAAATGGCTGTAAATGTGGCGGTTGTAGGCGCAACAGGCGCTGTAGGCGAGGAATTTTTACGGATATTGGAAAGCAGAAAATTTCCTATACATGAATTGAGATTGCTGGCTTCAAAACGTTCTGCCAGCAAGAAGATGAAGTTTTGCGGGGTTGATTATACAGTACAGGAATTAACCAGGCAATCATTTCAGGGTATAAAGATTGCTCTGTTTAGCGCAGGGGCAAATATTAGCAGGGAATATGTACCCTATGCTATCGAGAGCGGTGCTATTTGTGTGGATAATTCCAGTGCCTTTAGAATGGATGATGATGTTCCCTTGGTGGTACCCGAGGTAAACCCTCAGGAAATTGCCAGGCATTATGGTGTAATTGCCAATCCTAACTGTTCTACCATTCAGATGGTGGTCGCTCTGAAACCGATCCATGATGTTGCCGGGATAAAGAGAATTGTTGTCTCAACATATCAGGCAGTATCTGGTGCAGGGCTGAAGGCAGTTGATGAACTTCAAAAGGAGACTTCCAGCATCCTCGAGGGTAAGAGAGATTTTAAGAGAAGTTTATTTCCGCATCAGATTGCATTTAATGTTTTGCCCCAGATTCCCCAGAGTAATGCGTTTTTGTCCGATGGATATACATCTGAGGAGATGAAGATGGTGAATGAGACGAAAAAGATTATGGGGGATAATAGCATTGGGGTGACCGCAACAACGGTACGCGTACCTGTTATTCGTAGCCATAGTGAATCAGTTAACGTAGAAACAAAGAAAAAGATTACTGCCCGGGAGGTAAAAGATCTCCTGCTAAAAGCGCCGGGTGTTACTGTTATAGATGATCCGGGCAATCAGCTATATCCTCTGGCTACAGATGCGGCTGGGAAGGATGATGTGTTTGTGGGGCGTATCCGTGAGGACAAATCCATTGAGAATGGGATTAACTTATGGATTGTGAGCGATAATCTCCGAAAAGGAGCTGCCCTCAATGCCGTCCAGATTGCCGAAAAGTTATTAGAAAAGTTATGATAGGGAAGAAAATCTGATTTACCACGGAGGACGCAAAGAAAGGCAAATTTAAGATGCAGGGCAAGGCTTTAGCCTTGCTCCCCGCCTCTGAATATGCGCACAGGGATAGTAACCCTAAAGAGTTGCCCTACAGAAAAAATCCTATACTATAAATAAATTTGTCTGTTTTCTCTGCACCCTCTGCAGGGAACTATTTCTCTGTTGTTAACGGGCTGACACCATTGCATCTCTTAGTACTTGTATGGTATGCACACAGGTAATTTCAGAACCTCGTGAGGCAAGAAGATCCTCGATCTGCATCCGGCATCCGGGACATCCCGTTGCTACTGCTTTTGCACCGCTTTTTTCTATGGTTCTTGCCTTATGTTCACCAATCTTCATTGAGAGGTCATAATGCAGTATATTAAATATTCCACCGCCGCCGCAGCATCGTTCCGGAGTTTCCATTTCCTGAAACTGGGCCGAACGTCTCAGGATATCCCTCGGCTGCTTTGAGATATTTTGTCCCCAATGGAGATGACATGGATCGTGGTATGAGATTTTTGTCGTTAGGGGCTGTAGTTTATACGTAAAATATTTTTCAATAAACTCGGATATATCATAGAGTTTTTCTCTAAATTTTTGAGAACGATCGCCTAAGATATGATGGTAATCCCTTTTCAGTGTCCTTCCGCAAGTGGCGCAGGCAGTAATAATAAAATCAACCTGGGCTTCCTCAAATACCCTTACGTTTGTTTCCGCTAATTTCCGTGCTGTTTTTACGTCTCCCAGCGACCGTGCGGGAATACCGCAGCATAGCTGTTTGGAGGGAATAATTACCTCAACATCGAGATGGTGTAATACCTCGACCACCGCATCTGCAATATCGGTATAAACATAGTTGATAAGGCATCCCACATAAAAACCCACCCGCATTTTAGGATTATGTATCTTTTTTGTAGTACGGTATTTGTCTAATACAAATTCTTTTGCCAGAGGCGGAATCCATCTTCCATCCATAAACATCAGCGGTAAATGCCTCATGGCGCCATGTCGTTTTAAGGGAACAATCCGTTGAAAAGCGCTGGCTGATTTTAAAAGAAGATTAAAGAGCCGTCTTCGGGGAAGAAAGAGCTGTAATATTATTCGTGGTATAAGCCATATCCCGATATGATTTGCCAGGTCATCGGTCATTGTCTGTATAATAAAATCATAATCGACGCCCGAAGGACAGATACTGGAGCATCGGAGGCATTTCTTACAGGAGAGGAGATAATCTCTCAACTGTTTTGTGTAAAAGATCTCGCCATCCCGTAATGCTTCTGCAAGGCTAATGCGACCTCGCGCTACCATGGACTCGTTACCTGTTTCGATAAAAACAGGGCAGATTGAGCGACACTTACCACATTTAGCACACTTGTTAATTTCCGTTTCCCGTGTTTTCGTAATCATAATGTTTATTTTACAATACCTTATTCTTTATCATGTACTTCATTCTGTTGTTTTCCTTAAATCCTGGAAAATATCTATTTAATATAACACAAATTTACTATAATTTAAATAAACTAATCCACTACTGTTGCAGTATATTTCGTATAGCGGATAAATAGCAGTATTGTATATATGAATTATCTTTAAACGTATCTTAGGCTTTTGTGATCTATTTACCAGGGCAGGATTTATACGCTCCTGCGTATTTACTTTATGGAATATGATGTATGTCAAAAATAAAAATTCTTCCCTCATCTGTTATTAATAAAATTGCTGCAGGTGAGGTGATTGACCGCCCGGCATCTGTAGTAAAGGAATTGATTGAGAATGCTATTGATGCCGGAGCATCGAGAATTGATACGTATTTAGAAGATGGGGGCAGAAAACTGATACGTGTCTCAGATGATGGTGTCGGGATGGATACTGAAGACCTTGCGATTGCCTTTCAAAGCCATGCTACCAGTAAACTGCAGAGTGCAGATGATTTATTTTCAATTCATTCCCTGGGTTTTCGGGGAGAAGCGCTGCCGAGTATTGGAGCCATTTCACACGCGTGTATTATTTCCAGGGCGAAAGGAACTATACACGGAGCGGAAATAAGAATCGACGGCGGAGTTCTTGGGCACATGAAGGAGCGGGGTGCGCCTGAAGGTACACAAGTTGAGGTAAGGGATCTGTTTTTTAATACTCCTGTACGGAAAAAATTCATGAAGACCGCACCTACGGAAATAGCGTATATTTCCGAAGTATTAACGAGATTTTCTCTCTCCTATCCGAAGATTCATTTTACCCTTATGCATAACAACAGGATGGTGTTCAACCTTCCACCCGTTCATGATGTAGCTGAACGTATTGGGATGTTCTTTGGTGAGGAGATGAGAAAACATCTTATCAGCGTATTTCTCAGAGAGGAAATGTGTGCCCTTTCAGGATATGTTGTACCTCCTTTTTTTAATAAAGCGAATGCAAGGATGCAATTCATATTTTTGAATGGCCGCTATATCAAGGATAGCGCTATCTTTCGGGCTATTCATGAGGCCTATCACGGAAAATTAATGCATAAGAGGTATCCGATTGTTTTCTTGTTTCTTCAGGTGGAGCCATCCGAGGTGGACGTGAATGTCCACCCGACAAAAATTGAGGTGCGCTTCCGGAATACGAACGTAATGTATAATTATATCCTTTCAGCATTAAAAGAAGGTTTAAATAAATCAACAACTCAACCTGCTACGATACTATCTCCTATACAAGAGCTGGAAAGGGAATCGATAAAGACAGAGGGAGCAGACCTTATAAAAAAGTCATTGTGGGAACAATTCTCTTTTAAAAGGGCAGATGAGCTTTCCACGAGACATGGATTAACAAAGAGGCATGAACCTATCTCTCTTCCTTGCGAAAGCGCAAACAGGGACGATGAAAAATCTGTTTTGAGACCTATATCGAAGATAGATAATGATATTCAAACGAACAGAGAAACAGATAAAGAAGAAAAGATAAGAATTCCGGAAGGCATTATGAGAAGCAAGAGAGTATATCTCCAAATTCATAATTCCTACATCGTAGAAGAGACGGAAGATGGATTGAATATTATAGATCAACATGCCCTGCACGAGATAATCTTGTACCATGAAATAGAATCGAGTATACGCGCTTCCAGGTCTTTCAGTCAACGCTTACTAATACCCGAACTTGTCGAGCTGAATCCAAAAGATTTTTTTAGTGTTATCAGTTTGAGAGAATATCTGGAATCGATAGGAATTGAGGCTGAGGAGTTTGGTCAGCATACGGTTGTGATCCGTTCCTTTCCGCAAATTCTGAAGCATTTAAATGCCAAAGCATTTATAGAGGAGATACTAGCCGAATTAAGCGAGGAAGATTTCCTGAAAGGAAAAGATAAGATTTTAAGCAAGTTAATCAGCGTTATGGCATGCAAAGGCGCTATCAAGGCAGGTCAAAGGCTTGAACCACAAGAGATAGAAGAACTCCTGGAAAAGAAAAGAAGTATACATGCATACATACATAACTGTCCACACGGCAGACCAACAGCTTTAAATTTTTCTCTGGATGAGTTACAAAGACAATTCAAAAGAAAATAGCAATAATAAAATATCGTAACATTGATTTTAAACTATCCTATGTTTTTTTATAGTGAGAGTTTAAGTATATTTAAAGGGCCAAGAAATCACTTGACTTTTATTTTTACGAGTGATAAGATTTTTATATAATTCATTGTGGCAATTTGTATTACGGTAAAACAAGACATCTCTTTGGTGTAGAGTACATGTTTGAATTAATCGTTGAAACAGATTTTTCTGCAGCGCATAACCTGCGGGAATACAAAGGGCAATGCGAGAGGCTTCACGGTCATAATTGGAAGGTTCAGGTTGTTTTAAAGGCTGAAAATTTGAACAAATTAGGTATGGTTATGGATTTTCGGGAAGCGAAAACTATTCTTGGAGAGATCATAAATACTTTTGATCACGCTTACTTGAACGAACTTCCTGCTTTCAAGGTTTTAAACCCAACGACGGAAAACCTTTCTCAATTACTCTATCATGAGTTGAAGAGTAAACTGCCCGCCGGAGTGATGGTTGGCAGAGTAACAACCTGGGAATCTGACCGTTGCGGGGCTGTATATTTTGAATGAGTTCTTTTACAATATAAGGGTAGGCAATGGCGGTAATATTACAAGTGGCCCTCGATTTTGTTGATCTTCACCGGGCTGTAAAGGTTGCTCAGGAGGCGATTGAGGGGGGGGCTGATTGGCTTGAGATTGGCACTCCGCTTATTAAGAGCGAGGGGATGAATGCGATACGCCATTTTAGAAAGTTATTTCCTGCTGTAACTTTGGTTGCTGATATGAAAACTATGGATGCGGGTCGTACTGAGGTGGAGATGGCTGCAAAAGCGGGTGCGAATATTGCCGTTGTGATGGGGCATGCTCCTGATTCAACAATAAGGGAGTGTATAGAGGCGGGAAGGAATTATGGTATAAAAATTTGTGTAGACTTTATGAATGATAGCAAAATCGATGAACATATTACGAATATAGAAAAATGGGGCGCAGATTATATTGCTGTTCATACCGCTATAGATGATCAAATGCATGGGGAAACGCCTTTCAATATGTTGCAGCGTATCGGTAGTAAAGTAAAAATACCCATCGCTGTTGCAGGTGGTATAAATTCTGAAAACGTACTGGATACCGTAAATGCAGGAGCAAGCGTTGTTATTGTCGGTGGATATATTACGAAATCAAAAAACGCAAAAGTTGCAGCAGAAAGTATTAAGAATGCGATTAGAGAGAATCGGCGGATCTGTACGACACTATTTAAAAGGGTAACGCCCGAAGAAGTCCGGGATGCTTTAATGAAACTTTCTACGGCGAATATTTCAGATGGCAGTCACCGTGCAGAAGGTATTACCGGATTATACCCAATATATACTAATATGAAATTGCTCGGTAATGCGGTTACTGTCCGGACATATCCTGGCGACTGGGCAAAGCCGGTTGAGGCTATAGATATTGCAAAAGAGGGTGATATAATTGTGATTGATGCGGGAGGGACTGGTCCTGCAGTTTGGGGAGAATTAGCAACTCACAGTGCATTGCAAAAAAAAATACGGGGTGTGGTTATTCATGGAGCAATGCGGGACGTTGCAGAAATCAGGAAATTAAACTTTCCGGCTTTTACAAAAATGGTGATGCCAATGGCGGGTGAACCAAAAGGATTTGGTGAGATTAACGTGCCGATTCGCATATCGGGAATTCAAATAAATCCTGGTGATTGGATTATAGGAGATGATGATGGGTTGATGGTGCTTCCCCAGTCGGAAGCAGATATTATGGTTAATTACGGTATGGACTGTTTAGAAAAAGAGAATAGGATTCGAGAGGAAATAATATCTGAAAAAAGTTCTTTAGGAAAAGTCATAGATGTGTTAAAATGGGAAAAAAGATGATTTTATTAGACTTAATCTAAAGATTCGATTGAGGTAATTAAAGAATGAAGTGTGAGTCCTGCAATAAAAAGCATGCGACGGTTCATTTAACCGAAATTGTTGGCACTGCAAAGAAAGAGCGGCACCTTTGCGAAGAATGCGCGCAAACCGTTAATACACAACTTGCAAAAATTCCAACACCTACAGAGATATTGACCAGCCTGATTAATCAAGTAGCGCCAGAAATTAACGAGATGTCTAAGATCTCTTGCCCGGTATGTGGATTATCCTATCTGGATTTCCGCTCTCATGGTCGATTGGGTTGTCCTATGGATTATACTATTTTCAGGAAAGGTTTGATCCCGTTATTAGAAAAGATGCATGGTAGTACTCAACATGTAGGAAAGGTTCCTTCGAGGGCCGGAAAAGAATTAATCAAAAAAAATGAACTCATGCAATTACGAAGCGAACTCAATAAAGCGGTGGAAAAAGAGGATTATGAAAAGGCGGCGGAGTTGAGGGACAAGATTTATGAACTTTCAGGCGACAACAATAATGAAGATTAGTGATTTAACTGATAATACAGGAGAATGGTTAAGAGGAACGGGACCTGATTCAGATATTGTTATTAGCAGCAGGATTCGTTTGGCAAGGAATGTGGCGCGATTTCCCTTTCTTTCGAGGGCCAATGTAAAGCAAAAAACGGAACTTGAGGAAATCATAAGGGATAAGATTAAGGAATCTGAAATTACCCAGGACCTTTTTTATGTAAATCTTGCAGATATTTCGCCTGTGGATCGGCTTTTTCTTGTAGAACGTCATCTTATTAGCAGGGAGCATGCCGGAGGAGAGGGCGTAAGGGGCGTTGCTTTTGGAAAATCAGAAACCATTAGTCTTATGGTAAACGAAGAAGATCACCTGAGAATACAAGTGATTCGTTCAGGATTTGAATTAAAGGAAACATGGAAAACAATTGATGATATTGATAATAAGTTAGAGAAAAAGATAAACTATGCTTATTCCTCGCGTTTTGGTTATTTGACATCCTGCCCTACGAATGTTGGCACCGGAATGAGAGCCTCTGTTATGTTGCATTTACCTGCACTGGGCATGACACACCATATTGAAAAGGTATTTAATGCGGTTGTGAAACTTGGACTAGTAGTAAGGGGGATGTATGGTGAGGGGACGCAAGTTTCCGGAGATTTGTATCAAATCTCTAACCAGTTTACCCTTGGGAAATCAGAATTGGAAATTATTGAAATTATAGAGAGTGTGATTCCCAGGATTACCAGTTATGAGCGAATGGCGCGAAAAGCATTGGTTTCTGAAAGCCGGGAACAATTGGAAGACCGTGTATGGCGGTCTTACGGTATGCTTAAGGTCGCGCGGACGATTTCTTCCGATGAAATTTTGCACTTGCTATCTCAAGTACGAATGGGCGTTAACTTAGGAATAATTAACGATATTCAAATGAAAACATTAAATGAACTCTTCATACTTACACTACCTGGGCATTTACAAAAGTTAGAAGGACGAGAGCTTACTTCTGCTCAGAGAAATATTATTCGCGCATCGTATGTAAGAAAGCGCCTTGAAAAGATAGAAAGTTGAAAGGATAGGTATGTACTATGTTTGATCGATTTACTGATCGTGCTAGAAAAGTTATGGCGCTCGCACGCGAGGAAGCCAGGCGATTCAATCACGAATATATTGGAACCGAGCATATTTTGCTGGGGTTGGTGAAGGAAGGCAGCGGGGTTGCGGCAAATGTTTTGCAAAACCTCGATATAGAGCTGAAAAAAATACGTCTTGAAGTAGAAAAAATTGTGCAAAGCGGTTCAGACCTTGTTTCCGTAGGACAGTTACCCTTCACCCCGCGTGTAAAAAAGGTACTGGAATACGCTATGGAAGAAGCACGGGCATTAGGGCACAATTATATTGGGACAGAGCATTTATTATTGGGATTGCTGAGAGAACAGGAAGGTGTTGCGGCACAGGTATTGTTAAATCTTGGCGTAAAACTTGAGGATGTACGGGAAGAGGTTATTGGATTGCTGGGCTCTGAAGCTGCTCAAGGGGGCGCCAATCAGGAGAAAGAAGAAAAGAAGGGGAAATCGAAAACCCCTGCTTTAGATTCTTTTGGGAGGGACCTTACACAACAAGCGAGAGAACATGAGCTTGACCCTGTTATTGGACGTCAGGATGTGATTGAACGTGTTATTCAAGTCTTGTGCCGGCGCACAAAGAACAACCCAGTGTTGTTAGGTGAGGCTGGTGTTGGAAAGACAGCTATCGTTGAAGGTCTTGCACAGGCAGTTGTGCAGGGGAATATTCCTGAATTATTAAGAGACCGGCGGATTGTAGCTCTGGACCTTGCAATGATGGTCGCTGGTACGAAATACAGAGGTCAATTCGAGGAACGTATTAAAGCGGTAATGTCTGAGGTAAAAAGGGCAAAAAATATCATCCTGTTTATTGACGAGCTGCATACTCTGGTAGGCGCAGGTGGCGCAGAAGGTGCAATTGACGCATCCAATGTTTTAAAACCTGCATTATCACGGGGTGAAATCCAGTGTATTGGCGCTACTACGCTCGATGAATATAGAAAATATATTGAGAAAGACGGCGCCCTCGAAAGAAGATTCCAGACTATCGTTGTTGAACCTCCTTCGAAGCTGGAAACCATTGAAATACTGAAAGGACTTCGCGACCGATATGAGGCGCATCACAAAGTTCAAATCCTGGACGAGGCTTTGGAGTCTGCAGCAGAATTATCAATTCGCTATATTACGGGAAGATACCTTCCTGATAAAGCTATTGATGTGATTGATGAAGCATGCGCAAGGGTGAGGCTCAAAGCAACTACACAACCTCCCGATCTGAGGCATATCGAGGAAGAAATCAATAAACTGGAAAAAGATAAGGACGAATCTGTGGCAATACAAGATTTTGAGAGAGCTGCCCGCCTACGGGATAAAGCGGATAAGCTGAAAAAGAAAAAAGAGTCTATTGAAAAGGAATGGCGGGAAACCCGCGCTGAGGTCGAAGGTGTTGTAAACAGTGAAATTGTAGCTGAAGTTGTTTCCAAGATGACAGGGATTCCTATTACCCGTATCGAATCTGCTGAAGCGAAGAGATTACTTCGTATGGAAGAAGAACTTCATAAGATGGTGATTAGTCAGGAAGAAGCAGTAAAAGCGATTGCCAAAGCGATACGTCGTTCTCGCGCAGGATTGAAAAACCCTAATCGTCCGGTAGCGTCTTTTATATTTGTAGGTCCATCCGGTGTAGGTAAGACTCACCTTGCAAGATCGCTGGCTAAATTCTTGTTTGGAGAAGAGGAAGCCCTTATTCAGATTGATATGTCTGAGTATATGGAAAAGCACAACATCTCACGGTTAATTGGCGCCCCTCCAGGCTATATTGGCTATGAAGAGGGAGGTCAACTGACAGAGAAAATTCGCCGGCGCCCGTATGCCGTGGTATTGTTGGATGAGATTGAGAAGGCCCATCCTGATGTATTTAATATGCTCCTGCAGATTATGGAAGACGGGAAGTTAACTGATAGTTTCGGGCGGCATGTCGATTTCCGGAATGTAGTTATTATTATGACCTCAAATATCGGAGCAGATGTTATTAAGAATCAGGCATCTTTAGGTTTCAAGAAGGTAACGGATGAGCACACCTATGACACCATGAAAGAGCAACTCAAGAAAGAAGTTGATAAACATTTCCGTCCGGAGTTTTTAAACCGGGTAGATAATATTATCGTCTTCAAACCGCTGAATAAGGAAAATTTGAAGAATATTATTGAGATTGAATTGAAAGGTGTTAAACAGAGACTGCAGAGTTTCAATATTGAAGTTACCTTGTCGGACGATGTGCTGGAATTCCTGATAGAGAAAGGATATAATCAAAACTACGGCGCGCGTCCGCTGCGAAGAGCAATAGAAAGTTATTTAGAGGACCCGCTTTCAGAAGAGATATTACAGGGCAAGTTCGAGGGGAAGAGACATGTGAGGGCAAGGGTGCATGAGGGCAAGCTTGTCTTTGACGAGGTGGCTGAAAAACCAGAGCCTGCATTAGCAAATGCTGAAAGTAATCTCTAAATGAAACAAAATAATTTGAAATAAAAAAAGGGGAGAGTGAAAACTCTTCCCTTTTTTTATTTCAGGATGTTGAGAGTAATTATAGTATTGGTACCCTATGTCAAAAACAGGCGTCGTTTATGTTTGCCAGCACTGTGGTTGGAAGAGTTTAAAATGGGTCGGGCGTTGTGGCGGTTGTGGGGAATGGGACTCGACCGTTGAAGAAATTCAGACCTCCCATACCGGCTTGCATTCTAAATCTGTCGCATTTAACCGTGAATTGCCACAACCCATAACAAGGGTGAAATCACCGGAGTGCCCGTGCATAGAGACGGGAATGAAAGAATTTGACAGAATTCTCGGTGGTGGGATAATTGTTGGTTCCGCTGTGTTAATTGGTGGAACACCCGGTATTGGCAAATCTACACTTCTTTTACAAATATGTCAGAATATCAGCCAAAAAGGGTACACAACTCTTTATATTACTGGTGAAGAATCGGTAGCCCAAACTAAATTACGGGCTGAAAGGTTATCCATCCTGTCAGATAATTTACTGGTTGTTGCAGAAACAAATCTTGATTTTATCCTGGAAAATATCCATAATACTCATCCGACTATGGTGGTGATCGATTCCATTCAAATGATCTATAAATCCCAACTCGATTCTTCTCCGGGAACGGTTGCACAAGTACGCCAATGTGCTAATGAGTTGATTTACACTGCCAAGTCCACCGGGTCTGCTATTTTTCTGGTTGGGCATGTAACCAAACAAGGTATTATCGCTGGTCCTAAAGTTTTGGAACATATGGCAGATACGGTCTTATATTTTGAAGGAGAAAAATCCCAGTGCTATCGTATTCTGAGGGTTGTTAAGAACAGGTTCGGTTCTACCGATGAAATCGGTATTTTTGAGATGAGAAAAAATGGATTGCAGCAAGTAGATAACCCGTCCGAAATATTTATTTCGCAAGGCAGGAGGATAAACACCGGCTCGGCTATTATTCCTTGTATGGAAGGCACCAGGGCTTTACTGATTGAGATTCAGGCCCTCGTTGCAAGGGCGAATTTCGGTATGCCGGAAAGGAAAGTTAGTGGAGTAGATTATAACCGAGTATCTATGATCCTCGCTGTTCTTGAAAAACGGATAGAACTGAAGTTAGGAGGACAGGATATTTTTGTGAATATCGTGGGAGGGGTTCAGATAGATGAGCCGGCAGCAGACCTTGGCATTGCTATGACGATTGCATCAAGTTTCAAAGAAAAGGTAATACCATCAGATATGGTAGTTATTGGAGAAGTAGGACTCGGCGGAGAAGTTCGTAACGTAAATCAAATTGAGATCCGGTTAAAAGAGGCGCAAAGGCTCGGTTTTAAAAGAGCCGTCATTCCAAAGGATAATGTAAAAGGTATTGGGAAAGAATTTGGGATAGAATTGATCGAGGTTGGTTATCTTTCCGAAGCTATAGAAATTATAGGATAAATTATCGTGAAATATCAGAAATTAGAACAAAAAGGCTTGTTGGTAGGAATTACATGGGTACTACTCTTGTGTTTATCCTGGAGAATCCATGCAGACACTTACGAAGATGACAGAATTACTGTAAAGCACGCAGAATTGCCTGTTAAGAAAAATGGTCAGCATATCCAGTTTGATCATCCTTATGAACTGACCGGGAATGTCGTTACCAATGCGTTATCGAATATTTCTTATGAAGAGAAGGGTTTTTTGAAAAAGAAAGGTAATTTAAAGGTTTTTCAAGATGACGAGATAAAGAAACTGGCTCCTTTGATTATTCAGGCATTTTCCGTTGCCACGCCGAAACAGGCTATTATCATCTCATCATATTCTGAACGTTTCATTTTGACAGATCAACAGAATTATTGTGTATTATTCATGAATGATAATATGTTAAATATCGTTTTTAGCCGGATTCATATGTTTCAAAGCTATAGTGAATCTGTATCGTATGAAAAGAAGCACATAACAGGAGGAATTACAGGAGGAGAGAATCCCACCAGGATGAAACGGAATCGCTTTTGGAAGGTAATCCCATCGGCTGGACAGCGGCTTGAACCAGACCATGAAAACTGGCTTCTCATAAATTTATCAGATGAAATATACCATCAACCCATCGTGCCAAAGGCAAAAACCGTTGATGAAAAGATCAAGCAGGGTACCTCTGATATTGATGCTCGCCTCAGAAAATTAGAAGGAATGATGGGGAGTGGCGGTGTACATGATCAGCCAGATTCAACGATTCCCGAAAAAGAGGAAAGTAAAAGTAAAGTAAAAAATAAACTTGTCATTCTCCGTGAAATGGTCGGCGAGGGGATTGTTTCTGAGGAAGATTATGATTACAAAAAGGCTAAATTGCTGAGAGAAGCTATGATTGATATGAGTATCAAAGACCAATTGAGAGAGATAAAAGAGCTAAAATCGGAAGGGCTAATTACCGAAGATGACTATAATGAAAAGAAGAAGGAGTTATTAGACCAGCTTTAATTGTCACGGAATACAGGTTATTGATGCATATTTCTGTTTATAATCCCTCTTCTTATTTTTCTGAATAAAGAATAGTAAGGGTGAAGATTTGCTGATCGTAAAAGGAGGATGCAATGTTTAAGACATTTACATCTCAGGATGCAATATTTTTGGCGTTAATGACGAATGCACATATAAACATCAGGCATTTATATCAAGCACAGGGGCATACTATCAGCGATGAGCAAGCATCTGAATTTGTTATGAAAATATACGAGAAATACCTTAACATGCCTGGCCTCTCATCCAAATGATAGTATCACCGCAGAATACTTCTAATTAAGTGAGATGCGACATGGAAGAACATATCATGCCTATTGATGATTTACATCTGAGTGAACAAGATCGTCAGACTCGTAAAGATTATTTGGATTTTACAGAGAGAGACGTAAATTTGCTCAAAGAATTAAAAGGATTTATCCATCATCATGTGGACGACATTGTAAATAAATTTTATAATCATCTCTTCGGGTTTAAAGAAACACGGGTTTTTTTTGTTAACGAAGAGATAATTAAGAGAGTCAAACGTACACAAAAGGAATATCTTCTCATGATAACTGAAGGGATGTATGATGAGAAATATTTTGAACATCGATTAAAAGTTGGAAAGACGCATGATCGTATAAATCTATTTCCTTACTGGTATATTGGAGCATATTGCTTATATCATCGAATCATCTTTCCGCTTATCATAGAAACGTATAAAGCTCAACCTGATAAAATGAGAGACTATATCCTGGCTCTGGATAAGATTATGAACTTAGATATGCAATTGTCTATCGATACCTATATCCACAGCTATAATGCCGCATTACAGGAAAGGGTGCGGCTTACTGAAATACAAAATAGAAAGATTGAGGCTGCCAATAAGGCTAAGAGTGAGTTTCTGGCAAATATGTCCCATGAATTACGTACCCCGTTAAACGCAATTATTGGTTTTTCAGAGGTACTTCGTGATGAACTATGCGGCGATCTGAATGAGGAGCAGATGGGATTTGTTAAGGATATACACAGCAGTGGCCAGCATCTCCTGCAAATGATTAACGATATCCTGGATCTTTCAAAGATAGAATCGGGTAAACTGGAACTGAAATATGAAGAATTTGAGATTGGTAAGGCTATGGAGGAGGTCCTGACCACACTAAAAGGGCTTGCTAACAAGAAATCTCTAACCGTTGAGACCGTTATCCACAATCCTGCTGAACGTCTCTTTGCAGATCATGTAAAATTCAAACAGATTTTATATAATTTGCTTTCGAACGCTATTAAGTTTACTTCTGAAAAAGGAAAGATTATTATCCGTACTGATACCGGTAAGGATGAGAATGAAAAGGATTTTATCGATGTTAAGGTTACCGATACTGGTATTGGGATCGCGCCTGAAGATTATTCTAAGATTTTCGTTGAATTTAAACAGGTTGACAGTTCTGTATCGCGTAAATATGAGGGAACAGGACTAGGGCTTGCCCTCTCAAAAAGGCTTGTTGAATTGCATGGAGGCAAGATAGGGTTTGAGAGTAAGCTTGGTGTAGGAAGTACCTTTTATTTTGTTTTACCAAAAAATCCATTTATACAGCCACGCAGTGTGAAAAAGGGCGCTTTCTTACAAGAAGGATCAGCAGATCGTGAACTAGTGTTGGTTGTAGAAGATGACCCTAAAACCAGCGAGTTATTATGCATTTTTTTACATAATGCAGGATATCGGACAATCACTGCCTTTGATGGCGAAGATGCTTTGCAAAAGGCCAGGCAGTACAGGCCATTTGCTATTACTCTGGATGTAATGCTTCCCAAAAAAGATGGTTGGGAGGTGTTAAAAGAACTCAAAGAAGATAATGAAGTTAAAGATATTCCCGTCCTTGTCGTTTCAATTGTAAATGATAAAGATATTGGATTCGGGCTGGGTGCAACAGATTATCTGTGTAAACCGGTAAGCAGAAATGAGCTCCTGTCTAAACTAACCTCTTATGGATTACCTCCCGTTGTTAATAGTGCACATACCAAAGTATTGATTATTGATGATGAACCCAAATCAGTCGAATTGCTTACTACTCTCCTGGCTTCTGAGGGGTATGAGGTGCTAAAGGCCTACGGTGGGAAAGAAGGGATCGATAAGGTTTTTCAATGTAAGCCTGATTTGATTCTCCTGGACTTGTTAATGCCGGAGATTAATGGATTTGATGTTATTGAAAAACTCAAGATCTCTCCGGAAACAGGTGCAATTCCCATTATTGTAATTACCGCCAAAGACTTAACGCAGGAAGATAAAGAAAAATTGAACCATTGTGTTTCACTCGTGGTTAGGAAGGGAACGTATTCCAGGGAGCGTTTCCTGAAGGATATTGCTGCTTTGCGGAATCGTTGAGTATAATCCCTGACCTCCTCATATCTGTCTTCACAGCACATAATAGATCACAAAAATTTTTTATTCTGTACTAACTTACAAAAAACAAATTACTTGAAACTAAAATGAAAAACGGATACACTATTTTTGTAGATTTTACAAAAGGGGTCATCGGATCGAATTACAAATGTCTACCATCTTCTATTTCTTTACTACTATGTATCTGGATTGGTAGAGAGATGCTTGAATAAAAAGAAATTTTGAAACTTTTGTTTAGGATAATTTGTTTTAGACTTTAAGTAAATGTACTTAATCCTTATGTAAAGAAGTACAAGATTAAAGGAGTATAAAAATGTCAGAACATTTTTCGAATAAAGAAGTCGGGGAAAAATATAAAGCCGTGATTTCTTCAACTAAATGCCCAAATTGTAATGGCGAAGCAATTTCTGTTATTGTTAAAGCGATGAAAGGGTCCACAATGATAGGATGTTTTAGTTGCGGTTACAGCGATGTAATTATGTGGATTGAAAAACAGGTCATGGAAGCATTAAAGAATGCAAAGGTATTTAATCAAGTCTGGAAAGAGGGCCAGTCGATAGAAATAATTCTAAACTAGCCAAAACATTTCTTAGTATTTTATAAGTGAGAATATATCGTACTTACTTAAGGCGTTTTTACCATTAAGAAAGGTCAACTCAATTAAAAAGGCGCACCCTGCAACGGTGCCACCTAAAGATTCAACCATTTTACAGCAGGCGGCCATAGTTCCGCCCGTTGCTAGCAAATCATCTACCATAAGCACCCGTTGACCTTTCTTAATGCCGTCTTTATGCATCTCAAGCGTATCTTTTCCATATTCAAGATCATAACTCATACTAATTTTTTCATAAGGAAGTTTGCCCGGTTTTCTTACCGGCACAAATCCAGCGCCAAGGTTAAATGCAACGGTAGGAGCCAAGATAAAGCCCCGTGCTTCCGCACCAACTACAATGTCAATTTTCTTATCTTTATAATGATCGGAAATCATAGCAACTGTTTTTCTTAATCCCTTTGGGTCTTGAAATACGGGTGTAATATCTTTAAAGATAATGCCTTTTTTAGGAAAATCAGGTATATCACGGACCAACTGTTTTAAGTCGCACATGGTTTCTTTACGCCTCTTTTGTCAATATATAATGTAATTTTCTAATAGTTTCTTTCTCTATCTGCCGAACTCGCTCACGACTTATGTTCAATATCTTTCCGATTTCCTCCAGGGTTTTGGGTTTTCCATCTGCCAATCCATATCGCATTTTTATTACCATAGCTTCCCGTTCGTCAATAACTTCAAGGAGCCTTTTTACTGCTTCCCTCTCATACGTTTCCTCAAGCTCATCTTCAGGAGGAGGCGTTTTTTTATCCGGTATGATACTACTTAATGCCCAAATAAGATCAGAGCCCGTAACGCCTGCCGCATCCAGGGATCCTGTTGAGTGTATTGCTTGTTCAATCGATTGCACTTTTCCTGCGGTAATATCCATTTTTTCTGCAATCTCATACCGGCTGGGAGGCCTTTCAAGCCTGTCGAGTAAATCGGTAGAAGCAGACTTTAATTTGGATATTTTTTCAACCATATATGAGGGAATGCGAATGGTCTTTGCCTTATCAGTTAAGGCTCTCCGGACTGCTTGCTTGATCCACCATGTTGCATAAGTACTGAATTTATATCCAGTCGATGGATCAAATCCTTCTACGGCACGAATTAAGCCTATATTTCCTTCTTCGATCAGATCTAAGAAGGAAAGTCCCCGATTAACATATTCTTTTGCAATACTAACGACCAGCCGAAGATTAGATCGTATTAGCTTTTCCCGTGCCTTTACGTCCCCCTCCTTCACCTGCTTTGTTACTTCTTTTTCTTCTTCAGGAGATAATAACGGAATTTTATTGATCTCTTTTAAATATGTTTGTAAAGCAGTCTCCGTATCATTATCTCCTTTATTTGCGAGGTGGTATTATTGAACGTCCACAGTATTCGATTCTTCTTTCGGTATATCTTTAGTCCCGCTATGAGATTGTTGTGAATCCTTACCCGAAGATGATTGAAATTTTTCTTCTGCATCGGAGAGCTTCTTAATACTAAGCCCAATTTTTCTTGCCTCAGGCTCGATACGGATAACACGGACTTCCAATTCATCACCAATGTTGACTATATCAGCAGGATTGCTGATCTTTTCATTGGAAAATTCTGAAATATGCAACAGGCCTTCAATCCCTTTACCGAGTTCTAAAAATGCTCCAAAGTTTGTAAGTTTGGTCACTTTACCTTTCACGACATCACCAACCTTGAATCGTTCAGGAATCTCTTTTGTCCATGGATCATCGGAAAGTTGCTTTAAACCTAGTGCAACTCTCTTCTTTTCCCGATCAACAGAGAGTACCACGGCCTCGACCTTATCACCCTTCTTTACGATTTCAGAAGGATGGCCAACTTTCTTTGCCCAAGACATATCAGAAATATGAAGTAATCCGTCCACACCCTCTTCAATTTCAATAAATGCACCGTAGTTGGTTAAATTGCGGACACGCCCCTTAATCTTCGTACCTGCCGGATATTTCTCTTCGATAACCGTCCAGGGGTTCACTTCTGTCTGTTTCATGCTAAGAGAGATTTCTTCTTTCTCTCTGTCGATCTTAAGGACAACAACCTCTACCATATCCCCAATAGCTACCATTTCCGAAGGATGGTTGATACGTCGGGTCCAGGACATTTCGGATATATGAACAAGGCCTTCAATGCCTGTTTCCAATTTTACAAAAGCGCCATATGACATGATATTAACAACCTGACCTTTTACCCGGGAGCTTACAGGATATTTTTCTTCTATATGCATCCATGGGTTTTCTGATTTTTGTTTCAGTCCGAGAGCAACTTTTTCTTTTTCCTTATCGACATCAAGTATCTTCACCTCAACTTCATCATCAATAGCCAGCATTTCGGAAGGGTGGCTTATTCTGCCCCAACTCATGTCTGTAATGTGGAGAAGTCCATCCAACCCGCCGAGGTCAATAAAGGCGCCGAAGTCAGCTATATTTTTAACGACTCCTTTCCTAATCTGCCCAGCTTCAATCTCTGCTAATAATTCTTTTTTCTTCTTATCGCGTTCTTCTTCAATCAATTTTCTTCTGGAGACAACGATATTTTGTCTCGATTCATCAATTTTAAGGATTTTACAGGTAACTTCTTGCCCAATGTATTGTGCAATATCGCCAGGCGGTTTTACATCAATCTGGGAAGCCGGTAAGAATATAGGCACACCCATATCTACCAGCAAGCCGCCTTTAATTTTTCTTGTAACTCGCCCGGTTATGATATCGCCTTCTTTATATTTAGCGATGACTCTTTCCCAACCACGTATGCGATTGGCTTTTCGTTTGGATAATTTAATAAGTCCCGAATCATCTTCTACTGCTTCTAATAAAACTTCTACCTCTTCGCCAATTTTTATTTCGGAAGGATCGTCAAATTCAAATTTGGGTACCATACCTTCAGATTTATATCCACAATCTACGATAACATTATCCCCAAGAACACTAAGGATGCGCCCTTTCAGGACTGTTCCTACTTCAAAATCCTGAATAGAGTCATAATATGTGGATTCCATCTTCTTCTTGGTATCCTCATTTTCCATAATAGCTGCAACTTCTTTTTCAATATCCTCTAAATTTACATTATATTCTTTTAAAATATCACGATCCATAATTTGATAAATTCTCCAAAATAAAACTATAAAAACAAAAAAATTTTTATGAAATAAAGTACATTCTATTAAGACAAAAAAATCTTATTTTCTTACAATAGATTCGATTTCTTTCAATATCATAGTAAATACTTCTTCAATGGTCAAACGGGTAGTATTAATATAAACTGAGTCGATTCCTTTTGTGAGGGGAGAATCAATTCTCGTTGTATCGCGCTTATCACGTATTTCTATGTCTTTTATAACATCGTCATAAGAGACTTTTCCATTTGAGGGTTTAAACTCCACATAACGCCTTTTCGCACGTTCTTCAATATCCGCATCGAGAAAAAACTTCTTTTCTGCCTGCGGAAATACAACGGTTCCCATATCTCTTCCCTCGGCAACTACATTTCCTTTTGCTGCAAGTTCTTGCTGAAATCTAACCATCCGTTGACGGATACCGGATTTATTCGAAATATAATGAATATTATTGGTAACAGAAGGCAAACGGATTTCCCTTGTGACGTTAATCCCGTCTATGCAGATATGCAAACTTTCATCCTTACATTGGAATTCGATGATAGTTTGATCTAAAAGGTGGCATAAAGCATCTTCATCTTCAAGATTCACACTGAGTTGCATTGCCTTCCAGGTAAATGCCCGATACATTGCGCCTGTATCAAGATATTTAAAACCCAGCCGTTTTGCCAGCATTTTAGCAATGGTACTTTTCCCGGACCCTGCAGGACCATCAATCGCTATTATCAATGATAAAAACTCCTTTTATATCTTCCTGTAATTGTAATAGCGCCAGATTAAATGTGTTGCAAAGTGTAAAATATACTACATAGAGCATTTTATTGCAAGTATTTTTTATTCAGCTTAATCCGCTTCGTTTCCTTATCCACCATTCTGTTGAAACGATAGCGAGTATCATCAGAAAAGTATACCAGTTATCCCACAATGATATTTGCCGTTTGCCTACAAGTTTTATTATAGAGGGATTTTCAAGAGAAAATGCGTCTTCAATATTTTTTACAGGAAGATCGAAATACTTTCCCCCGGAAATCTCAGCTAACCTGGCAAGTATATCTCTCCGGATAGATGGATCTTTAAATTCCTTATTCTCTAATGCAATTTTAAAAACGGTGTAATCCTGCCCGATTTCATCATTTTCCTTCTTTGCTGTTGCCTTTGCAATATAATATCCTTCTCTGTCGTGTTTCATGGTAAATTTATACTGGCCGTCATTGCCAGTAACCCCACGGGCGGAGTGTATGCTTTTCCCTGAAAATTCATTGGTAATATCGATATCTAGGGGTACACCTTCCAGAGGTTGGTAATTTCTGCCCAATACTTCAATCTTAATTTGTACCTCTTCATTCGGCAAAAAAGTTTCTTTATTTACCGTTAAACGGACAGGATTCAGGGTAGGGTCTTTGATAAGCCATTTTATGGTATTCTGCCAAAATTTTATGTAATGCCTGTTGCTTCCGCCTTTTCCAACAGAGAGGAAACCCCATCGCCATAGAGAATCGGTTGTAATAGCCATACATCGGCCAAGTCCCACATCCTGAACTGAAATGAGAGGGGGATCTCCATTTACCGGATAGGTTGCCAAAGGTATGGCTGTCGTTTTTAGCTGGGTGGCCACATTACATCCGTCTAATTCGGGAAGATCTTTCCAAACAGCAGCGTTTCTATCGGTATTTTCATCGAGCACGGTTATGGGATGCTTCAGACCATCATCGGTCAGTACCGCCTTTAATCGGGATGTATCGATAGTATCTTTTTCCGCATTAAGCTTTATGGGAAGAATTTCCTCAATGGCTGTCCCATCATAACCACCTTGTGAAAATGAGATATCACCACCAATCATCAGAAAACCTCCGCCCTGATCTATCACAAATTTTTGCAGGTTATTCAGATAATGTGAAAACCGGAAGAATGATGTATCATAGGGACGGTAATCAAAATTTTGAAAAATAACCAGATCGAAACTGCTCAGCGCCTGAGTAAATAACTCATCCACGGGAAAAGGGATAAGACTCAATTCTTCATTTCTTGCCTCAGAAAGGTCGGTCGGCGTCCGTAAAATAAAAAAGGATATAAGATCGACATTCGGGTCGCTTTTTAACACACGTCTCAAAAAGCACTCATCCCAGGATGGACGTCCACAGACATGCATAACCCTGATCTTATCACGTACTATTTTTACCAGGAAACTCACCTGATTATTTTCTGCAATTGCCTCGTGGGGTTGGACAGGCAGCGCTATCGTATAGAGGAATGTCCCCGTCTTGTAAGGAGTAAACGAAAGCTCTACATGGAGTTCATTTTCATTCTTAACCTCCAGGACTTTCGAGGAAATAATATCATTGCCTTGCTTTAAGGTGATGGGAAGCCTGAGATCCTTGTATCCAAAAATCCTGATAACGACATCTGCCTTCCACAGACTTCTTATAAAAGTAAAACTGTCGTAGGAGATATTACTCATAGCAATATCTTTGGCTTCCATATTGCCTGCCGGGGAAAATGTAAAAAACGGGGCAGAAAGATCTTTTGTAAGATTCCCAAGAATATCGGGTTTATTTACCGTTGAAGGAAGTTCAATGGTATCTGCGCCATCCGAAAAAACCAAATAACCCTTAACTGATTTACCTTCGTAGCGCTTCTTAACAAGTTTGAGTATTTGAGCAATATTGGTGTTTGTGCCATCGAGGGCAATGCCTTTTTCGATATCATAAGGGGATATCTCTTTGATACTATCGGAGAAGGTTAAGTAATCAACATCGAAATTATCATGTAATTCCCTGAGAAAAGACGCATTGTCTTTGAAAAAATTCTCAACAAGCTGAAATCGGGTAATACCGGTGTCACCGCCTTTCAGGGTCATGCTCTTTGAATTATCTAACAGGCATACAACCTTGTTTTTTAACCTGACAACCTCTTTTTGTTCTATTTGCGGCTGAAAAAGGAGGATAAGAATGAGCGCTATAACAAAGAGCCGAAGCGTGAGAAGCAGCCATCGTTTGGTAAGAGGATAGACAGTTCTGATGCTAATCCAGGAAAAATAGAGCGCAACAACTGCTAAAAACAGTATCAGTACCCGTAAACCGTTGCTTTCAACACCGACAAAACTAAGATTCCATTGGATAAAATTTTCCATATTCTTTATTATTATTTTAAGACAGGATCAGCAGGATCAATAAAAATCTTTTTGGTATCCTGTGTATCCTGTCTCATTATTTCCTCATAAAAATCACATCTGCCGTCTCAGGATAAAGGGAAGATGTACCTGATCTTGCTTATAGTTGCCGGTAAGGGCGTACATGATAATATTTACACCCAGACGAAATGCCATAGATCGCTGTGTTTCACCACCCGGTATCACCTCATACTCCCAGTTTCCCAATGGATCTTTTGCCCATGCCCCTGCCAGATCATTTTGAGAATACATGATAACGGTTCGATTTCCTATCGTTATACCCTCTAAAAAGGATTTTTCCATAATCCTTCCATATGCTTGATTTAGTAAATAGAAAGACTTGAAGACTGTATGATCTGAAGGCAGCTTTTCTAACGGTTTATTGGGAAATAATCTCTTAATTTCACGCCGGATAGATTTATCGAAGCCAAAATCATTCTTTCCGATACAGTCATCAATGAAAAGCGTGCCTCCGAATTCCAGATGTAATTTCAGATTGCTGATCTCTTTCTCGCTTAGTGGTGGAAACTCCTGATCACCTGACATATAAAGGAATGGATATTCAAAGAGATTGCTATCATCGAGGCGGAGGGAAACAGTTTCAATGCGTGCCTCAACACTCGTTCGCTTAATAAGCTCCCACATAAGTCGTTTTCCACCATTCGGCCGGGGATTCCAATTTCCACCATGATACTCTACCTGGGCAAAGGTGAATTTTGAAACCTCCCCCATGGCGAAGATAAGTGAGGATGAAAAAAGGTTAAGTATGCCTGTGAAGGCAAAAAGCGCCCCAAAAAATACTGCCATAAAAATTAGACAATGACTTTTATAGGTATTCATATCTCATCCTGGTTAATATTTAGGAATCATTTTCAGCTTTTCGAGAAATGCCTCTGCCACACGATGCGATTTTATTAAAACAGATGCCTCATGATTCTTTTTTAATGCGCTATACGTCCAATTCGTACTACCCAGAATAGTAATATAGCCATCGATAACGAGTACTTTGCTATGAGTAACGCAATCCTTACTATCATAATACACAGGAACCCCATTTTTCTTAAGCAACTCATATGCCTTGCGGCTCTTACTTTCAATTTCTTTACCCTTTTTACCCTTTTTCCAAAATGTAATATTTTGATCAAAGATAACGGTTACGACTACGCCACGCCTGTGCGCATTAATAAGATCGTTGACCAGGTTATATTCATAACCATGATTATATTTCGGATCGATGTCGGCAATATACATGATGCAAAAAACAGATTTCTTTGCAGTAATCAATGATTGGTGTGCTTGTGGATAGTATTCGCCATCTATGAGAGGCACAACATCATCGGCAGGTAAACCAAAGGCGCAGGATGAATAAAAAACACAAACAACCAAAAGAATGAAAAACTTCATAGCAAAGTTCCGATTGCAAAGGAAGAGGTAATGTCTTCTATTTGTACAGGAGCAATGGTATTTTTTATCGTGTCCGGACCATCAAAGAATACCTTAATATACCGCTCTGAATAACCGCATAATTTTTTTGTTTTCAGATCTCTTTCTACTTCCACAAGTACCTCTGCAGGTCTGTCTAATGTTAAGAATTTTCTCTTATAAGCAAAGGCCAGGGCATTTGCTGTATCCTCAAGCAGTACCTTTCTGTGTTTGATAATTTCAGGATGGCAATGGTCGGGCATTTTTGCTGCCGGTGTACCCTTTCTTTCACTAAAAGGAAATATATGTATACGGCTGAAACCAGCTTGTTTACAGAGGTTGATAGTACTTTCAAAATGTGCATCCTTTTCTCCCGGAAATCCCACCATAACGTCTGTGGTAAATGATGGTAAGTCGATTTTTGAGCGAATTTGTCCCAACATTTCTAAATAGTGCGATGCAGTATATCTCCTATTCATCCTCTTCAGAATAAAATCATCACCACTTTGCAAGGGAATATGAAAGTGGGGACAGAGCTTTTTTGAACATGCAAAAAGGTCAATAAGACTATGGGATATCTCATTTACCTCAAGGGAACTTAACCGAAGTCTCTCCAGTCCCGATAGATTACAGAGCATGGAAATAACATCCAATAAACGGTAGTTTTCCCTTGATTCCCTGCCATATGCCCCCAAATGAATACCCGTTAGCACGATCTCCTTGTAACCATTGCCAATTAAACGCTCCGCCTCTTCTTTGATATCCTGCGGCCTTCGGCTCTTGATACCTCCCCGGACGTAAGGGATGATGCAGTATGAGCAGTACATATCACATCCATCTTCAATTTTCAGAAATCCCTTCGTGTGCCCCTCGAAATGACTTATCTTTAGATTATAAATAGAATCTTCTGCCGGCTCCGTGGCAAGCTCCTCTCCATTTCCATTACCGCTTCCATGAAGGGAGGGAAAGATTGCCATCCTATCCGGTTCTCCTCTTCTGAATGAAGGGCGTGTAAAGGAAGAGGTATTTTTGTTGTTATAAAAACCTCTGAAAGGCATAGTCGTTTCCCGGTTAGGGAAACTACGCATCGTGTCCTTGCTTATAATCTCTGCCAGGCGAGCTTCTTCAGACTTGGTAATTACATAGTCTACCCCTTCCATCTTTTTTATCGCCTCAGCATCCGCCTCTGCATAGCAACCGGTAACAACAATAGTCGCACCAGGATTTTTTCGCCTGACCTTTTTAATATATTGACGTGATTTTTCGTCGCTCATTGAAGTAACCGTGCAGGTATTGATTACATAAAGATCAGCAGCGTGTTCAGGACCCGTTTCTACAAACCCCCTGGCAATAAGAGATTCCCGAATAGCCTGAGTCTCATATTGGTTAACTTTACAACCAAGCGTAATAAAGGCGCATGTCTTCATGGTTTGACAGAATAAAAAACCGATTAAACCGGTTAAACGGTTTCATCAGCTTGAACTGTTTGAACGGCTTAACTGGTTCCCGCTAATATTAACTTGACAAAAAATGTCGCCTCTGTACACTACGGATTATCAACGAGACAGCAGGAGAACCATCGTAATCACAGAGCCGCAGACAAAAAGGAAATACGTATTGAAATTCATAATTAATGAGGTACTAAATTTAAGTACGCATGTGATTCTATCAGACAAGACAATCTTTTTGAAGAGAAATTCAGATGATTATTGGTATACCAAAAGAAATTAAACCGGATGAATACCGGGTATCTCTCATCCCTGGCGGCGTGGAGGAGATGTTGAAACATGGTCATACAGTCCTTGTAGAAAAAGGCGCTGGCCTGGGAAGTAGTATTTCTGATCAGGATTATGAGAAAGCCGGCGCTCAACTCATCGGTAATCCCGGCGATATCTACAAATATGCACAGTTCATCATGAAGGTCAAAGAGCCTATGCCTGAGGAGTACCATTTATTAAAAGAAGACCAGATCATCTTTACCTTCTTTCACTTCGCCGCATCAAAAAAATTAACCGATGCAATACTACAAGCGAACGTAATAGCCATTGCCTATGAAACAATTCGGGATGAAAATGGCCGGCATCCAATCCTGACACCCATGAGTGAAGTGGCAGGACGAATGTCTATCCAGGCAGGTGCAAAATACCTGGAAAAACCAATGCACGGGCGTGGGATCCTTTTAGGTGGCGTACCGGGGGTAGCCCCTGCGGAGGTGGTTATCATAGGAGGTGGTGTCGTCGGTACCAACGCCGCCAAAGTAGCAGCGGGATTTGGAGCTAGGGTTACAATCCTCGATATTCATATGGATCGATTAAGATACCTGGACGATATCATGCCCAAAAATGTAATTACGCTGATGTCCAATATACAAAATATCCGGGAGAGAGTTGCAGACGCCGACCTGTTAATAGGAGCCGTACTTATTGAAGGGGCACGGGCGCCGCATGTGGTAACAAAGGATATGGTCAAAACCATGAAAGCAGGCGCCGTGATTATCGATGTGGCTATTGATCAGGGCGGATGCATCGAAACGAGCAGACCAACCACGCATGGAAACCCTGTCTACACAGAATGTAATGTAATCCATTACTGTGTAACCAACATCCCCGGCGCAGTAGGATGCACATCAACACAGGCATTAGCCAACGTAACATTACCCTATGCTATGGAACTTGTTAACAAAGGATACGAACGCGCAGCCCGGGAAAACCCCGCCATAATGAGGGGCATTAATGCAGTAAAGGGAAAGATCACAAACCAGGCAGTGGCCGAGGCTTTTGGAATGGATTATAATTCCTTGCTTCTGTCTTCGCTCTCTATTTAACTATGGGTAAAGGTAGGTTCAATAAAGAAGGAACGATTGTTGGTCATTACCCTGAGGATCCGTGGGAATGGATATACCGGTATTGCGTAACCATCTCCCGAATAAATTAACTATATCCCGTTTTGCTGTAGCTGGCGAATCATTGCCTTCTGAATTTTTTACCGGTGAGAATTCTTCTTCCCGAAGAACCTCCATAACTATTCCCTGCTTTACATATCTGAGTATATCAAAGATAAAGCTCTCAAATTTAACAGCATTATTCTTCTCAGGATTTACCATATCTCCTTTCTCATTCAGGCAGGATACCTTTTTTAAGGCTGCATGATAGGGAAGAGCATTTACTATTTGATATATCCTCTCAAGGAAATCAATATCCATTACATGGACTGCAATATTCCCTGCATTATATTTCAATGCACCATCCCCATTTCTGGCATACATATCCTCCTGGCTGAGTTCACTATATTCAATAATATGGAGATGCCCGTCGATATATCCTACAATGCCTACCTTTTCCTCCGCATGGCGTTTTTTAACAACCTTTAACGATATCTCTGCTTTGCTCCCTGCATGGTAACCAAGAAAAACCGGATCGGCCATCTTTATGAGCACGTTA
>NZ_SZPP01000036.1:0-41581 GCF_030263775.1 Candidatus Jettenia sp. AMX1 | reverse complement strand
CTTATTTTTCAGGCTTTTTCAGCCATACGGTCCTTAATTTCCTGGTATTTGGCTACTCTTGGACAAATTTATCCTATTTCTGCGCAACTTATGTGTATTAAGACGAATTTTATCAGGTCAATCAGATTACAACATTTCATTCAATGAACTTGTAAATCTTTTGCTTTCACTCGGATTTAAAATGAGAGAGGAAGGAAGTCATAAAATATTTACAAAAGATGGAATAATTGAGAGGATCAATTTGCAATCGGAAGGCTCAAAGGCAAAGGGCTATCAGGTGAGGCAAATAAGAAAAATATTAACAACTTATAAATTTAATATATGGAAAAACGATGAGTGAATCACAATACGAAATGATTATTTACTGGGATAAAACAGACAATATTTATATTGCTGACGTACCAGAACTACCAGGGTGCATAGCGCATGGTAAATCAAAAAAAGAAGCGCTTGAAAACGCGGAAAAAGCAGTAGCGTTGTGGTTAAAAACGGCAAAAGAAGATGGTATTCAAATACCAGAGCCCAAGGGCCGTTTAATGTATGCATAACATTAGTAGCCTAACTACTACTCTATTTACCTAGGGATAACACCTCATGTATTAAAACAAACGGTCGCTATCCCTATTTTGTAGATAACATTCTTAGAGGTTCATATAAACGTTGAATAACGATTTGATGTGATACCTTTACCAGATGCTCAAAATTCTATGAAATAAGATACGATATTTCATAAAAAGAAGCTATGGCTACATGGAATCAATAATTATGTATGGTAGCCCCAGAATTCCTTAAAAACATTCCTTCGCTCATTTCCCCGTGATAATATGTGATAGTAAGCACCTTCAAATTCTATGCGCCATTGTCTTGTCATGGCAGACAAGATAGCACAAGGCGTGATCCCATTGACCCATGATGACCCCCAAGAGCCAAAACCTACTTGACAAAAGATACGCATTACTATACTATGAAGTATAACATTTATCAAAGTATGACTATTTAGTGAGGTACAACTTATGGAATACATACTGAAAGTTTCACCGAAGGGACAAGTTACATTTCCGAAGAAATTGAGAGAAGTCCTTGAAGTAAAAGACCGCATAGAGGTTGAAATCAAGGACAGGAAAGCTATCGTTAGAAAACCCGAATCTGTAACAGACGACCTTGCGGGCTGCTTTAAAAAATATACCCTTAAAAAGAAATTTACAGCGAATGAAGACGTAGAGAAAGCCGTTGAGATTACTGCCCATGAAATTGCCGAAAAAGATAATTGACGCCAACGTAATATTGAGATTTTTTTTCGAAGATGATGAGGAGAAATTCCAGAGGTCAAAGGAGTTTTTCAGGAAACTTGAATTCGGGGAAGATGACGCCCTTTTGACGGAGATCGTATTTGCCGAAGTCGTCTGGGTCCTACAGAAAGTTTATAGCATTCCGAGGAAAGAGATCAGCCCGATATTTCTGAAATTACTAAATTATCATGGCTTAAAAACCGTTTTCAGCAAAGAAATCTTTTCAGAGAGCCTGAAATTGTACGCCATTCACGCAGGAGACATCCAGGATATTTTTCTGGCGGTTTTGGCAAGAGTGAAGGGCAGCAAGATCATTTCCTTTGATAAAGCGGATTTCAAGAAATTGAAGGCTGATTTCTCGGAGCCTTAATATTCACAAGTGGTCAAGTCTCTCAAATAGAAAATCCTTCTGCAACGATAAAGATTTGACCCCTTTCCTAATCATATAATCACTAATCAAGGTGTGACCCCTTCATCCTTCTTTTCCGCTGCAACAGCAAGCTTGTAGCCCAAGAGCTTCTCGCTCTTGCCTGTTGTGTCTGGCAGAAACTTGGCCCTGCCTTGTTTCAGTATCATTTGCGGACAAGGAGCAGAATTCTTTTCAGCAAGCCGACCTTCAACGGTCACCCAGTCTTCCGAGCTGTCCTGTACTGTTATCCAACGGTTGGCTCGATAGTATCTGTACCAAGTAACGGCTGCGGCTACAATAATCGTGAGCAGAATCACAGATAGGATTACTCTGACTTTCGTGATGCGTTTCTTGTCGTCACTCATTTCTGCCCGTCCTTTCTTGTTGTCCAACGCCGTTTTAACCGGCGCAGGCAGGGTACGAAACCAAAGCATTGTGCCGTTGTCACACCGCGTCCGGTTGAAAACATAGTTAGATTTTTTCATGTTTGCCGATAAGAACCGACTAGAAAGCTTACCCTTCGCTGGATATGCCACTAATCAAGGTGTTACCCTTTGCCCCCTTGTATGAAAACCTCTTGAATGTCAGGTAATATAGTCTTTTGGCTAAAATATAAAATATTATTTGAATAATTCATCTGCTTTTTTTGATCTTCTGGTCTGAGTCGTAGATTCTGCATTGGCCGGATCGAATCGGCTTTCAAAAACAAGAGAGCCAAGTATTCTTTCAAATGTTGGCCTCCAGTAGACAAAGCTCTGCTGCCCCTCGGATGGGGTGTCTCCTTTTCCTACACAACCGAAGATCCATGTATGTCCAGGCGTGAATGTGGTAAGTATAATTCCCTTGATATAGGTTTTTCTATCAACTGTTTGGTGTGAGTATTCCACTACTGCGTAAAAAGCTGGCTGATTGTCGACTTTGACATGTTTTGATTCAACGAGACGGAAATCGGGCCACTTCTGTCCCATCATCTCCATCCAGTTTAACTCTGTAAGTGTGGTGCTGGAAATCGCGTCATTAAGTGTTGACTGGTTCGTTCCTTTCGTATCGGGATTCGACCGTACCACTATGTTGCAGTTTGCGCGAGGTTTGCTGCCTGGCGGGAAAAGTGTCGCTTTGACATTGGGGCCACGGGCAGTGCCACAGTACCAGTCAGGAGGATAAAGGAAACGGAACCGAAGGTCTTCGTTTCGGTATGTAATCCACGATGTTTGCGCTGCTAAAGGAGTGATTGATTGACTGAAGTGCAGTATCAGTGTCAAAACTATGGTATGCCAAAGTCTCATAAATATCTCCTTTTGTCGAATATTCACTTTTATCTTTATTCTACAATTGCTAGTGTGCCATTGTGTAAAATAAAGAGTAAAAAGTGAAAATAGGGATGAATACGCTAACAATCCACCATAATATCAATATAATATTCTAAAATTTATCATTATACTCTGGCAGGATCGGGTTTGTAACCCGAACCCAACGTTTTAGAGTGTTAATTTTGCCATCGTTTGCACAGAGCGTTATTACCCAAACAAACTCAGGGGTCAGGTTACAAACCAGATCCCGCCGGGTCAATAATTACGTATGGTATCCCCGGAATTGGCAACGATCTGCTGAGAGAGTAACCGCACATGCTACCTTCATACTCAAACGTAAGCCGCAGTACCCGATTGCCGGAAGGCCGCGCTGCAAACTGCTGCTGATTACTCATTTTTAACTTCCTTTTCAAAGATTCAACTGTTAGGCTTCAGTACCTTTATGAAAATTGTTCTAACTTTGAAACTTAACTTTGTCTCATGAGATTTCCATCAATACTTTTTGTTTAGAATTTTCTCAATCCATCGATTCGAGCACGAGACCTTTTTTATTTCGCATTCGGATGTCGCTAACGTTGCGGCTCAGGCGCGCAGCTCTTGAGCGTCGCCTGAAGCCGGTTGTTAGCGGATTTGATATTCCATGAATTTCAGAAATGCTAATTCGGCCATGGGCCGTGAGTTCTTTCCTTTGAATTTATAGTCTTCGTGTACTTCTCTTTTTCGATAATTTGTATCAAAGTAGTCCAGATGCAAAACCGTACGTTCTTTAAAGATAAATCCTCGACTCTTGGATCTGCCCTCATCAATAAAGGCGTTGTGTAAGTCACTTCGTAGGAATCCTGGCAAATCAATAGAACTGCCTGCTCCGCTAAGGATCATAATAAAATGTGTTTCTGTGACAAATACTGAGATACCACCCGTAAGTTCGAACGAATCAATTGCACATAGGTTCTTCGCCAGATTCTTCAGTTGCCGATTTACATACAATGTAAAAATGCCGCTCATCAATGCGGCGGCAATCCCTAATGGCCCTGTAAGTAACACCGCAGCAGTACCAGCAGCCGATAAACCTATTTTCTTGGCCAAAGTCTGCTGGTCACCGGTCTCCTTTAGGCAGATTGGGCATCTTAAAGCACTGTCGGAGATTTTCGCTCTACAATGACCGCATGCAATGAGACTTACCATGATTGGTCCTTAATCGCTGACGCGAAAGCTAAGGGGCGCGGCGGGTTTAGGTTCCGTCCCTTATCGAGAACCGCCCTTTGATTAGGAAGTAGGCATATACATACATAACAGCAGCGAAGGCAATCCCCATGGTGATTGCAGCATACTCTGGAAACTCGTATCTTGCAATGTTTCTCAGAATAGTCAATAACGCCAAAGAAAAAATCAACCAGAGGAGAACATGCGAGAATTTTCTTCATATCTTTTTCCATGCACTAACGCTCCACATAACCGGCTGGCAATAGAGCGGAGCGAAATTGCCAATCCGAGTTGATGCGGTTGTTATGTTTTTATTTCACTCCAAATGATGTTTGCACTTTTGGAATGCTTCTTTTTCAATAAAATCCTTTCCTTTAATTTCCGCCATCTTTTTAATCTGTTCTTTAGTGTGTTTAGTTGCTATTTCGGTCATATAGTTGACTGCGCACTCACAATATTTTTGGACTTTTGCATGTGGAAATCCTCTGCTTGAAATACCTTTTTCGCACGCGGAAATAACTTTTTCTCTTTCATCAACAAGAATGTTTTTACCCTCCCAATATTCAACATTGTTTGCGGAAAATTTAATAGAATTGGCTATGTTCTTAAACTGCTGAATATTTTTTGAAAAGCTTCTTTCTGAATCTGTAAAAGTTAGGGTGAATAACTTTTCATTCTTAACCCATTGGACTGCATAATACTGTAACTTATGCTTTCCTTCAAACTGCTTCTTAAAATCACTGTTTTTCCATCTATATATGCATTTGAAAAAATCAACATTTGACAAGGAATCAGTTTCGTAAGTTTTATCTATTATTTCTGCATATTCATAATATGGGCTAAAAATCTGCTCTAATGTTAGCTGTTTTATCGAGGAATGACCCTTCGCATCCATAAGATTAATATTCAGATTTACGCCGGATTTCAAATTTGCATAGACTAAATAGGTCCAAGATTTTGTTGGCTTTCTTTTAGACCAATCATCTGGAATGTTAATTGAGAAGCCATATGAGTCTGAATGAATAGTCTCAGCAAAAGATGTTTCGTTATAGATGACATAATTGACCGTAAGGATAAGTAAAACATAAATTATCATTTTTTTCATATAGCGCCTTTTCGCATTTCATTTAGTTCAACATAACAATGATTATACAGCCCGTATAAAACGGCAAACACAGACTGTTCTGATATATTTAAGAAGTTACCGATCTTCTTGTCACGTATTGTAACTTGTTTCGTATTAAACATTTTCCATCTTTTCGCTAAATTGCCCATTCCGATTTATACACAAACATGAAGAAGAATGCAAACTTTTTTTCAGAGTTAAATCGGTTCGATTGTTTGTAATGGTTCACCGCAGATGGCACAGAGAACGCAGAGAAATAAAGATAGGGAGAAGGGAGGGGCACACCTTGATTAGTGATTTAATTTTTTCTAATCGTTTAAGAATTTCATCATCTTCTGATATCGTTGATTGCATAATAGATACTCACGGCCTTGGGAAGAATAACCAAGTCCAAACAAATTCCCGATCCCCATTTTCATGAGGACAAGTTTCTTGATTATTGAAAATATTCCTTCGCTCATTTTCCCGTAATTACTAATCAAGGTGTGACCCATTTGATCCTGGCAAAAAGATTTTCATTCAATCCCCCTCATCATGCAGTAACTTTTTTCTCTATTTGTTGGTAGGATATGTCTGGCAGATGCGCTGTTGTTTTCGCATGTTCAATCGTCATGCTAACAAGATTGCCATTCTCATCAATATCAATATATATATTTTCTGATATTTCTCGAGTTTCTTTTACCAGGTTTTCTGTAAATTCCACCAAAGCAGTATCCGTATCATTAAAATACTTTATTTTCATAACTTACACCTCCTTAAAGTCCCTATCAAAGAAAGCATTGTGAATTGTTTCTCCGTCTTCAAGCAATATAACACGTAAATATTTTCCTTCCTCTTCAATTTTTGCCCATTTTCTTATTCGCCCATCGGATTGTATTTGAGTTTGAACAGGATTCTTGATAGTGAAATCAATCCATTCATCTTTTATATATGCCCTATCAGGTCTTTGGCGTGTATAGAGAAAGTATTGTGTGTATTTCATTTATTTATTTTATTCTGCTTAACAATGATTGTAATCCCTGTATAAAACAGCAAACACAGACTGTTCTGATATATTTAAGAAGCTGTCGATTTTCTTGTCACGCATTATAACTTGTCTCGTATTAAACATTTTCCATCTTTTCGCTAAATTGGTTCGATTATTTAAACCTTCTTATCTTTATCAATAATCTCGCCAGGCCCTGTGCCTACTCCTGGCCAAATCTTTCTGCCCGGATAGATTGTTGTATTTATTCCTGTATGAACATCATCAGCGATTATAGCCCCAAACTTCCTTCTGCCGGTGTCAATCAGTTCGCCTTTCACTTCAGATTTCACGTTTTTATTGTCATGTCTTAAATTAGCGGTTATTGTTCCAGCGCCCAGATTGCTATTTTCTCCAACAACGCTATCTCCAATATAAGAAAGATGAGGAACTTTTGCTTTGTCCATAATGATACTGTTTTTTATCTCAACCGCCTGTCCAATATGACAATTATTTCCGATAGAGGTATTTCCTCTTAAAAAACAGTTGGGGCCTATGGTGCAGTTTTCGCCAATAACAACATTCCCGTCAATGTACGTTCCCGGTAAGATTACCGTCCCTTTTCCTACGTGTATCTTCCCTTTTACGACAACGTTCTTCTCTACTTTTCCCTTTATTTCATTTTTTATTTCAGAGACTAAAACGTTATTTACCTGAATTAAATCCCAGGGGTACCCTACCGACAACCAATGCCCTTTTACCTTTTCACAGACTACTTTCTCTTCTTTGACAAGCTCATTGATGTAGTCAATTATTTCGTATTCACCCCGTGGACTTTTTTTCAGCTTAAATTTGAACACATTTTTATCAAACACATATAATCCCGTATTCGCTATGTTTGACACATATGTCCGGGGTTTTTCAACGATGTTTTTCACCCCTTTACCTGACAAAACAAAAACGCCGAATCTGCCCGGATCTTCAACTTCACATCCCAGGACAGCGTATTTATGCTTTAAACATGCTTGTATGTCTTTTCTGGAAAAGATATCGTCTCCGCCTAAAACGAGAAATTTATTTTTCATCAAATCTTCAACAGACTTCAGGGCATGCCCCGTACCCAACTGTGTTTTTTGTTCCCTATACTGAATGCTTAATTTCCCATAGGTATGCCCTATCTCTTTTATGAGCATTTCCTTTTTAAATCCTACGATTATAATAACCTCGCTCACCAATCCCTGCAAAGCATCCAGGTTATGTTTCAGTATCTCTTTATTCATTACTTTGAGTAATGGTTTTGGCTTTGTTAAGGTCAGTGGCCATGTCCTTGTACTTTTTCCCGCAGCTAAAATGACGGCTTGTATCATAATTTAAACCCCAATCTCTCTTTTTATACCCTGGGCAATTTCATTCGCCATTTTTTGAATTTCTTTTTTATACTCACCTTCAATCATAACCCTGCATAAATTCTCTGTTCCTGAATATCTGACGAGCACCCTTCCTTTTTCCCCTAATTTTTCTTCTGTCTTCCGGATATGCTTCTTTACTTCCAGGGTATCGATGTCTTTTTTTTCTTTTACCTTAACGTTAATAAGCACCTGGGGCAGGGATTTCATGCATTCCGCTAACTTACTTAATTTTTCGCCTTTCTCCTTCATAATTCCCAACAATTGTAAGGCAGAGATTATTCCGTCACCTGTTGTTGTATAATTTGAGAAGATTATATGTCCGGACTGTTCCCCGCCCAGAACATATCCTTTCTTTCTCATCTCATCAATAACATATCGGTCTCCCACCTTTGTCTTAACAATACGGATATTCTTTGTATCCATCGCAATGTCGAATCCTTTATTCGTCATGATCGTGGTAACAACGCAGTTTTTCGTTAATGCGCCTTTCTCTTTCAGGTACATTGCGCATATTGCAATGATATGGTCGCCATCCACATTATTTCCCTTTTCATCACAAACGATAACCCTATCCGCATCACCGTCTAGCGCTATTCCAATATCCGCCTTTTCTTTTTTCACAACTTCCTGCATTATTTCAGGATGCAGCGCCCCGCAATTCAGGTTTATGTTGAGTCCGTCCGGTTTATCGTTGAGCACAATAACTTCTGCGCCTAACTCTCTGAATACCTGTGGCGCAGTGTTATATGCGGCGCCGTTAGCACAATCTAAGACAATTTTTAGTCCTCGTATGCTCAGGTTTTTCATAGAGGCTTTTGCAAATTCTATATACCTTCCTTTTGCATCGTCAATGCTATATGCATTTCCTATGAAACCTCCTGTTATCTGTTCTGTTTTTACCTTTTCTGTTAAGATATATTTTTCAATTTCCTCTTCGACATCATCGGACAGCTTATAGCCATCACCACTAAAAATCTTTATTCCATTATCTGCGGCAGGATTATGTGAAGCGCTAATCACCATACCTGCATCAACATTCAGCGATTTTGTTACATGAGCAATGGCAGGCGTTGGCATATGACCAACGAGGAAGACATCGGCTCCTACGGATAAAATCCCGGATGTTAAAGCATTTTCTATCATACAGCCGCTGAGCCTGGTATCTCTTCCGATAACGAGTTTAGGCCTTTTCTTCCCGTTTTTTTCTTTAAAAACATGAGCAGTGGCTTTCCCAATGTTTAGCACTACTTCAGGTGTCATAGGGAATGTATTTGCTATACCTCGTATACCATCTGTTCCAAATAATTTTTCCATATTCATTTATTATCTGTTCAAAAATAACCGTGTAGTACCTTATGAAAAATATTTTGTAGTAGCAAGGTGCGCCTTGCCACTACGGTCTTTTCCGATTCATTCGGGTTAAAATATTAAAGCAAAATTTCATGAGATTGCAATGTATTTTATGGTAAAGAACTCTATGAATTACCGTATGTATAAGACCAAATATTGTGTTTGCGCAAAAAAGAAAATCACCCCACTTGCCAAACATTTCAAGCAGCAGAGCTACATACACAAGCCGATCATCTCGTCCAGCAAGATGTGTAGATGCACTGCTCCATCGATACTTCTGTGGGTTCTTAATCATAGTTGCCCTTACAGAATTCAGCTCAATAGAGCGACCACACGGGCAATTTTGGGCATGCTCACATATTAACTTCTTTAATAACAAAATCAATAATTAAGTATGGTGTTCCCGGAATTGCAAGTAGTTTTGAATAAGCTAAACTGTCGATGCTTAACAGTCGCTTGAACGGAGATTTGCTGTTGGGCGCCAATCTCCAGTAACTTGTTAGATTTTTTCTTTATCGAATATACGTTTTCCATGTATTACGGTGAGAATATGAATCTCATTGGCTTTGATTTCATAGACGATACGATATTGGGAAATAAATAATTCTCGAAGAGATTCATTGCCAACTTCTGGCACGACTCTACCTAATTTTAGAGTGGTGGATTAATGACTGAGGAGCTTCAAATATCTTTTGAATTGTAGATTCAGCATAAAATTCGGAATCTCTTGCGATAAACTTCCCAATAGCCTCTATATCCTCCAAAGCGTCGGGTGACCAAATTATTTTGTAATCCATTTTGAAAGCCGAATTTTGGCTTCCTCGTTGGAAATACCTTTACCGTTTTTTACAGATTCCTGGCCTTTTCTGATCTTTTCTAGCACATAAAGATGGTATTGGATGTCTTCCAGTGTGGAGTCTTCCGGCAAGTTACGAATCATTTTTGCAATGGTGTCTTTTAAAGTACTCATAGTAGTAACATTATAGGAAATTTCTCCTATAGGATAAAGTAAAATCTAATGCTCCGCATCAGCGTGGCCGCGAACGGAACTGGTGGAGAATTCCGGAGACACAATACCTATTTCCACTCGGTTGTTTTAACCGTTGAGCATTCTTACCGTTAAAAAACTTTATACCTTTTTTCCCCTTGAAAACATCTTTGGAATACCATTTGTGCCAACTGACCAAAAGACATACAGAGGAAGCAAGGAACTTGATTGTATAGGAATTTTCATTTTATGTATGCAGTCTTTCGGTAGAGACAAGGTATTGCCTTATCTCTACTCAATAAATGTAAATTCTGTAAATCCTGTCTAAAAATAATTTGAATCCGTGTTGAATAATTTCATCATATACCGTTGTTATGCGTTTCACCTGACGATAGTTTCCATTAACCCTCATGATTCCTGACAGGAGCAAAATATGAGAAAGTTTATTCTATACGCGAACATAATGGTTCTTCTTTTTTCTCTGGCAACAACCCTGATGGCAGATGTCGTTACGATTTTTGAACGCACCTATGTGCGCCAGACCGGATCACCCAAAACGCAGACAGACACATTCCCCGGCATTAAAGGCCTCACTACTATACGGGTAACCAATGGCGGTCTTGAGAAAGCAGACAACAAGAAGGTAAGCAGTGCAGATATTGTATTAAACAAAGAGACCATCATCGACTCATCCAATTTTAATAAAAAGGTAGAGGTAGTAGACATAGAGAAGACCCTTGACGGCAAAATAAATACGATTGAAGTTACCGTAAAAGGCAAACAGGGAGGAGCATTAACCGTCCAGGTACTTGCCGAAGATGGAGATGTCGACTTTGACAGCGATGGTTTTACGAGAGACGAGGGGGACTGTGATGATAAAAATTTCTCTGTAAACCCAAAGGCTCAGGAAATATGCGATGACGTGGACAATAACTGCGATGGACAGATTGATGAGGGACTGAAAACCACATTTTATGAGGATGCCGATGGTGATGGATATGGGAACCTGCAGGTTACCACAAAGGCATGCAGCCAGCCTTCAGGCTATGTTGCTAATAATACCGACTGTGACGACACCAATACTGCGGTAAATCCGGGAGTTACAGAGATAAAGAAGAATGGTGTTGATGATGACTGTAACGCATCGACGCCGGATGATGATACGGGAATGAATCTCCCACCTGATCCCGGGGAAGAAGGAAAGAAGACATTGCTGGGAGTAGATACGGATGGGGATGGGGTCCGTGATGACATTCAACGGTACATATACTTTACCTATCCCGATAATAAGAAACTTCGATTGGCCCTTACTTACTATGCTAAAGAGTTCCAGGGCGTGCTTAAAGATGCTAATGACCGTGAGGCAGCTTATGAACATGCAAAGAATATGGTTCGCCATGGTGAATGTCTTTGGTACCTTAAGGATGAGGAATCCTTAGATATTTGTAGTGCATTGCGTGCCAAGATACTGAATACCAGAGAGCGCAGTATTGCATACATTAAATACAGTGACAATCTGGGTGGCAGAATAATTTCAGGCGCTCCTCAGAAAGAATGGAAGAACAGTTGTTCCTTTGATGTAGACGATACAGGAGGTGACCAATGAAGAGACAAAGGTGTGATATGCCGACTCAGCATTAAGCAGACGAATTTGAAACTATACACAGCGCCATTAATCAGATACGAATTCCCGTTCCCCATTTTCATGAGGACTAGTTTCACGGGGACGAGCATGTCATTCTCGCCCCCGCTTTCACGAGGATAAACTCCAGAGGGAATTCAGAAAAACACGGGATTCCAGGTCAAGCCCGGAATGACAGACGCTTGTCCTACCGATATGATTAATTTTTTGGGTTTATGAAATTGACTAATGAATAACAAAAAATCTCACAAAAATAATTCTATCACCACATTTTCCTTTGAGTTACCCTTGGACCAGGTTTCTGCTTATGAAGTATTCTTCCAAAATATATGCAAATGCACTGCTCCATCGATACTCCTATGGTTTCTTAACCAAATTTGCCCTTACAGAATTCAGTTCAATAGAGCAACTACACGAGCAATTCTGGACATGCACACATCTTAACTATTTTAAAAACAATATCAACAATTAAGTGCGGTGTCCCCAGAATTGTGCGAAATCAAAGACATAGAACGAAGCGAGGGACCCTCAATTCAACACTAGGGTAAGCAGAACTGGTACAGTGAGTTGTTATACCTTTTTTATAGATTGAGCTCTTTAGCAACCTTATCAAGAGGAGTAGTAGGCAGATCCTTTGATTCTTCTTTTTCTTTTCTAAGCTCTTTTAGATCTTCAAAATCTTCTAATGCTTCTTCGATTAGCAAAAACTCCTCGTAGGGCAATACAACAAATTCTTTTTTACCATCCTTTTCTATAATTTGTGGATGAAGGGTCATAACTTCCTCCTAATTTATAAGTACCTGACCATAAGTATTTGTATAAAAAGAAGAGATTTAGTAATATAAGCTTACAGAGTTAGTTTTTGAAGAATTTTCATAGGAAAAAGAATTATGAAATACGTATCTCCTCTGAATCAAGAAGAAATTCGGACATTACAAGAATTGTATCAACGTCATAGCTCTCGATGGGTTCGAATGCGAGCTCATAGTATTCTTCTCGTGTCATCAAAAGTTTTCCATTCCTGAGATTGTCAAGATTTATCACGTGGACCGCAGAAGCGTTTCTTCCTGGATTGATCGTTGGCAGGGCTTTGGATTAGTTGGCCTTTACGATCTTCCCAGAAGTGGACGTCCTTGTATCCTTGCCCCAGCAGAGCAGCAAACAGCTTTAAAATACCTCAGAAAATATCCCCCGAGATTTAAAAAAGGTTGTTGTTGCCCACCAGAAGAAAACCACGAAACAAGTGAGCACGAAAACGATTAAACGAATTGCCAAGAGAGCTCGCTTTGTATGGAAACGAATCAAGAGAGTTCCTGTAAAACATCCTCATCCTCATCCTCATCTGTATCAAAAGCGGCAACAAATAATTGTGAAGCTTCAGCAACGGAAAAAGGCTGAAGAAATTGATCTTCGCTATTTTGATGGCATGGGATTTTCCCTAGAACCCTGTGTTCCTTATGCATGGCAAAGGGTTAAAGAAACTCTCCAGATTCCTTCTTCCCGCAGTAATCGTCTCTATGTGTTGGGCTTTCTCAACAGACACAACAGACTCTATCCTTTTGTTATCGAGGGGAAAGTCGATACGTCCATTATCAGAGCGTGCTTTAACCAATTTGCCAATCATATCAAGAAGAAGACCTTTGTTCTTCTTGATAATGCCCCCATTCATACTTCCAAGGAATTTATCCGGCATATTCCTTCCTGGGCTAAAAAGAACCTTATTATTAAATATTTGCCACCCTATTGCCCAGGACTCAACCTTATTGAAAACCTTTGGCGGTTGATGAAATACCAATAGTTGCCCTTTACTGCTTATACTTCTTTTCGACATTTAGCTCGTTCGGTAGAACATATTCTTAAGTTCTTTGGCTCTCACTATAAAATCTCGTCTCAAACACCCTAAATATTGTACAATAATTTATGGTCAGGTACTAAGAGCCTATCCGAAAACCTGGAAATCGGGTAAACTTCACAGAAGTGGAGGTACTCGATGAAAGACCAAAAAGAAGAAATACCAAAGAGATTTCGTATACCAGATGGTTTATGGGAGAAGATTCAAAGACTATTGCCACCACAGCAAGCGAAGCCCCAAGGTGGACGTCCCCGTAATAATGATCGCAGGATGATGGAAGCAATAGTTTATGTGCTGAAAACCGGCGTGCAATGGAAAGCATTGCCACGAAGTATTGCAGCTGGCAGTAGCGCCCATGATCGTTTTCAAGAGTGGAACACTGCAGGAGTATTTCAGAAGCTCTGGAGAGCAGGACTTCTCGAATATGAGAAAATAGTTGGTATTGACTGGAAGTGGCAAGCAATGGATGCCGCCATAATCAAAGCTCCTTTAAGGGGATGCGCAAACAGGTTCAAACCCCACAGATAGGGCTAAAACAGGCACGAAGCGATGTGTATAGTAACTGATGGACACGGGGTTCCCCTGTCAATAACGGTTGCTGGCGCTAATCGACATGATATGAAAATGGCAGAAGCTACGATTAAGAATATCGTGATAAAACGACCAAAACCAACACGAGAAAAACCACAGAATTTATGTCTGGATAAGGGATTTGATGTTCATGAAATACGAGAGGCTGTTGCTGCACAGCGTTACCGTGCGCATATCCGTACCCGGGGTGAAGAAATGCGCTTACACGGGAAGAATACCCGATACCGGGCAAGACGATGGGTGGCAGAGAGAACCCATTCCTGGATGAATCGATTCCGCCGCCTGTTGATTTGACGGGAAAAGAAAGCTGAAAATTACTTGGCTTTCCTTGAACTGGCTTGTGCCTTTATCTCTTTTCGTGCTGCTATGGTTTTCGGATAGGCTCTAAGTCATCAGAAAGCAAAAAAGACGATTTGTAAATCGAGAATCATCGCTCATTTGAAAAAGTGTCCTGTGGTACTCGTTCACTGCAATGACTTGTTATCAAACCATCATTCTTATTGCAGTCAATGCCTTTATACCATTAGTCAGTCATATAAGTCATTCTTATAAGATACGACCCGCGCAACAACTTCCGCCAATACTACTATGTCCTCAACACAGAATATCTTCATTATGGTTTTATCAAAAAGTATATTTGCCTCAGGGCCAAACTCTTCATCCGCCTCCCAGAGTTCAATAAATATGGGGACACCTTCAAATGCTTCAACCACAATTGCTACGTCTGCGCGATCTATTTTTTTGGCAGGCAAATTATGCAACACTGATAATATATCGAATATATTATCTCCATACCTTTCCATTATCACATCAGTAGATCGTTTCTTAAACACTTCGGCAAAGCTGTTTATAACAGAGAGCCCATGAAAACTAAGATATTCTCCACTGACTACCGGTAAACCTGCTATCTTTTGAGAAAGATAATGAAGGATTAATACCGTTAGATGATCCTCTATTGGTGTATTATGGGGTAATGATAATACTTTTCGGAGCTTAATATTAACTATGTACTCATCACCAAGAAATTGCACTTTTGCATTATTTGATATACCCGAACCTAAGAGGTTACCCCAAGACACTGTTATTGCTGAATCTAATTTCATGTTGAAGTTATTTTGCCATTTCTATTTGATCCAATGACAATAAGTCTGCTCCATGCGGTTGTTATAATGACGAGAGGATAATGATAGAAAATTGCTTTTTGCCAAAAGTGATAATATAAAATGATGAAGAAGAAAGCAATCTTTTTTCGTTTTTTTCGGGGAGAGAACGACGGTAAATTTTTTCCAAGCGGTCAGAGAATACATAGCAGATTTTCTTAAAAAATATTGAGTTTCTAAAGACCATAAAAGCAATATTTCGTTTTAACATCACGATACTATTTTCCAGTAAGGTAGAAACAACCTTTTCCCCTTAAATAAAAATGGTAACTTTCTAGTTTAAAAAAATTCTGAAAAGCTCCGTTAGGAGCGGTATGTTAATAGAACAAAAATCTACACCAATGTTAAGCTCCAGAGGAGCGGCATATAAGATATGTAGATAATATATCGCTCCTCTGGAGCTTTATTCTCGTGTTTGCTGTTTTAGCTATTGATAATTCACCCCTACGGGGTTATTTTTCAAAAAACTAAAGGATTGCCAAACTTGCTAATTTCTATTTTGCATGAGCAGTATGAGACTGGGCAATAATGGACTGCATGAGGTGAGCTGGGACGGCATCGTAATGGGAATGTTCCATGGTAAATGAGCCTTGCCCGGCGGTCATGGATTTCAGTTCAGCCTCATAGTTAGCTATGGATGACAAGGGAATGGCGGCGCGTATGATTTGTAGATCACCCATAGATTCCATTCCTTTAATGTGCCCTCGGTGACTGGAAAGATTGCCTGTGATTTCACCCATAAATTTCGTGGGAATGGTAACCTCGATATTTACCATAGGCTCAAGAAGTACAGGTTTCGCATGATTAAAGGCATCCTGAAATGCATGTGATGCTGCTATCTTGAAGGCCGCCTCGGAGGAGTCTACATCATGATAAGACCCGTAGTGCAATCGTACCCGAAGGTCTACAATGGGATGATGAATCAATATGCCCTTATCCAAAACCTCCCGAATACCTTTTTCTACGGCAGGGATGTATTGGCGCGGAATTGTTCCGCCTACAATCTCATCCACAAATTCAAAGCCTGACCCCCTTGATAACGGTTCAATCTTGATATGAACCTCACCATACTGTCCATGCCCTCCCGTTTGCTTCTTATGCTTGTACTGTGCCTGGGCATTTGCTGTAATGGTTTCTTTGTAAGGGATTTTGGGGATATGCGTTTCCACTTCAATTCCAAAACGCCGTTTTAGCCGGTTTATCATAACGTTGAGATGGAGATTACTCATACCGGTAACAACTAATTCATTCGTTAATGTATCATGGGAGGTTCTAAACGTTCTGTCTTCTTCAGTAAGCTTGTGGAGACATTCACTAATCTTCTTTTCCGCCCCCTTGCTTTTCGGTATCACAGCTAACGATGACATGGGGACCGGGAATGCCATCCCGGGAAATTTTATAGGGTGTTTAGGATCGCAGATTGTATCAGATATATGTAAATCCTCCAGTTTTGATACCGCAATTATATCTCCCGGAATAGCCCTTAAGACTGGCCTCTGCTCCTTTCCAAAAACCCGGTAGATATGCCCAACCTTATCTATCTTCTTACTGGTCACATTATAAAATGATATCTCACTATCCAATTTACCTGAGATAATCCTGAAATAGTTTAATTTTCCCACAAAAGGATCAATGACAGATTTAAATACAAAGGCGCTGAAAGGGGCATTTTCCGAAACTTCCGGGGTAATTTCCTGATTGCTTTGTATATCAAGAGCAGTCCTCCTAACTCCTTCTGACGGAGAAGGAGAAAAGTTGGCTATAGCATCCAGTATTTCTTCAATCCCTAAGACTTTTTTGTTAGAGCAGCAGAGAATAGGCACAATATGCCCGCTCGCAATAGCATTGATAAAGCAAGTTTGTAAAGATGCTGTATCAATCTCTTTCCCATCAAGGTATTTTTCCATCAATACATCATCATTGGAAACAACGGCTTCGATCAAGGTATCGTGCGCTGCATTCGCATTACCCACAATCCCATCCGGCAAAGGGTCAGGTAGTTTAAATACGTTAACAACACCCTGAAAATCATGGCCAGTTCCTATGGGCAAGACGTATGGTACACACCTGTTTCCAAAAGTATCCTGGATAGACTTAATCAAGGCCTGGTAATTAATATTTTCGCTGTCGATCTTTGTTATAACAAGTATCTTTCCAAGTTTTTTTTGGCAGGCAAAATCCCAAAGTTTTTTGGTATTGACTTGGATTCCATCCGGGGCGGATATAGTAATGAGGGCCGTTTCTGCGGCAACAAGAGAAGTGATTGTGTCTCGAATAAAGTCAGGATAACCAGGTGTATCAACAACGGTAATTTCACGCCCCTTCCAATTGAAGTGAAGGATGGAAGAGTCTATCGTATGCCTCTTTTCCTTTGCTTCAGCATCATAATCAGCAACCGAAGTGCCGTCTTCAACACTACCAAGACGTGTAGTTACGCCTGCCTTAAAGAGCATAGATTCTACCAGCGAAGTCTTTCCTGAAGCACCGTGCCCTAGGAATACAATGGTCCGAATGTCTTTTATCTCATACGGAATCATAGGTTACCCTCCAACACAAGGTGATTGGAATTATTACCATAGTTCACCACAGATACTCACAGAATTTCACTGGATGAAAATCAGAATTCAGCATACAGAAAACTCATCGGTAGCATTCTGACTCTGGTTTCAACTCTATACCTTTTCCACGATATTCTGCGCTTTTCCGTGGTTCACTTATGTATGCGAATTACATACCTGTTTTGCCTCCGAAAGTTTGATGTGTCCTGTATACAAAGCTTTTCCAATAATCATACCAGCAATAGGTAATTTACTCAAGGCCTCAACATCTTTTAATGATGAAATTCCGCCAGAAGCAATAACGGGAGTTTTTACTGTCATGAAAAGTTCCTGTAAACTCGAAATGTTAGGGCCCTGAAGCATGCCGTCTTTTGAGATGTCTGTGTAGATTATAGCGCATGGCGATGCTTTTTCAATCTCTCGCGCAAAGGACATGGCTGTCCATTCACATACTGAGGTCCATCCCTTAACAGCAACCTTACCGTTTTTCGCATCGATCCCAACAGCAATACGGCCTGGGAATGTTGTACAAAGCTCATTCACCCATGATGGAGAGTCGATAGCTTTTGTCCCTATAATCACACGATCTATGCCTAAGTCAAGTACCATTTTGATAGTTTGAGTTGTCCTCAAGCCACCGCCGAACTCAATAGGAATTTTTACCTGTTTGATAATTTGCTCTACAATACCCAGATTTTTCGGGGCGCCTTCAAAAGCCCCATCGAGATCAACCACGTGCAGATAATCTGCGCCCTGATCCTGCCACGACCTGGCTACGTCAACAGGATTATCGGAAAAAATCGTTTCGGCATCCTTCTGTCCTTGTGTTAACCGCACGCATTTACCACCTTTTAAGTCTATCGCTGGAATAATAAGCATATATACCTTAATCAAAACAAATATTATTTAAATTAGGTTGGGTTTTAAATGGCAAAACCCAACGACTTTTTACCCACCCCTGGAGAGACGCAACATCTTGCGTCTCTACAATTGGGGTTAAGGATGTGTTTAATGGCATAATGAAGAACTTTGAATTTTCTATCCATTAAAACAACTACAAATTACCAAAGTTTTTCAGTATAGTCAGCCCGTTCTCCTGGCTTTTTTCAGGGTGAAACTGCGTTGCAAAGATGTTCTTATGCCATACCATAGAGGTAAAGCAAATACCATATTCCGTCTCCGTAGCAACAACATTTTCATCTTCCGGGCAAACATAATAAGAATGTACAAAATACATATAGGCATTATCAGGTATATCTTTCAGGATAGGGATATTTTCCTTCTTACATTTAATCTGATTCCAGCCCATGTGCGGGATCTTCAATTCCGCATTTTTCTCATTTTCAGAAAAATCGAAGCGAATAACCTTGCCGGGAATAACGCCTAAACCCTTATGTTCACCATCCTCGTACCCCAGGGAAAACAATAATTGTAAACCGAGACATATGCCCAGAAATGGCTTGCCGGATTGGATCCAATCCACGATTGGCTCAATAAGCCCTCTTTGCTTCAAGCCTTCCATGGCATCCTGGAAGGCGCCAACCCCGGGAACTACGAGCTTATCCGCATGTTTGAATTCTGCAAAGTTATCGGTAACCTTCACATCAAAGCCAAAGCGTTCAAAACCCTTTTCTACACTCCGAAGATTTCCCATACCATAATCTACAATCATAATCATAGGAAATTCTACCCACCGCCTCTTGGTACTATGACAAACTCTACACGACGGTTTTTCGCCTTACCGGTTTTTGATCTATTATCTGACACAGGCTGATATTGTCCGAAGCCGGCAATATAAACCTTTGTGGGAGAAACACCGCATTCCTCTACCATATAATGAAGAACAGCAGTAGCCCTTGCTGCCGATAGCTCCCAATTTGACTTATATTTATCCTTTTGCTTATTAATAGGCTCATTATCGGTATGACCTTCGATCCTGACTATTTCATTCGGCACCTCACTCTTAAGCACCTGAGATATCTTCCTGAGTGTTGCTTTGGATTGAGGCCGTAATGTTGTTTTCCCTGAATCAAATAATATGGTACCCGGCAGCGATATGGAAACAGCACCATTTTTTATCCTCGTGGTTGCCCCGGTGCCTTTTAATTTAGCCTCAAGTTCCCTTCTTGAGTTCTCCAGCCGGCTCAACTCATGTTCATACATGCCAATCTTCGAAGATAGCTCGGCATTCTCCTGTTGCAAACCTGATACATTTTCGTTTAATTGCTGATTTTCCTGCCGCAACCTCTTCGTCTCAGCGCAACCAGCGCCTATGGCCAGCATTCCAAAAATTCCAAATAAATAAAAACCCCGTACAATGCCACGTTTTCCCAACATATACCGCTCCCCCCTTCTTATTGAATCTTATCATGATGCTTGTAATAACAACCGAAATCGTACATTACAAATCATACAAGCCTTTTTTCCTGATTTATTCAGGTAATATTTATGAATGAAACCCTGTAAACAATACAGAGAAAATTTGAATATAGTCATTAACAATTTTTATAAAATAATCTTGCATGAGAATACATACGAGCGTAGCCAGCGATAAAAATGGTCCGTAAGGAATCAGATGGCTTTTCTTAATCAAGAGCACAGGAATAGCCATAAGAATCCCAAAAAATGGTGCAACAAAAAAGATCGTTACCGAGAGCTTCCAGCCAACAATTCCTCCTGCCATGCACATAAGCTTCACGTCTCCGAAGCCCATAGCTTCTTTCTTAAACACCATTTTTCCCAGCACACTGCAGAGATATATCAAACCCCCACCGACTAACAACCCGATCAGAGATGCAATCAATGCATCTAACCGGCTGATATCAACAAGTGAAAAATTTCTCAGGGTATGCCGTGCATTATGTAAATCCGGACATATCACACTCAAAATAAGCGCAAGTGGAATGCCTGCAAATGTAACCTCATTGGGAATGATAAATAACTCAAGATCTACAAAGGCCGATATAATCAGAGCACAACAAAGAACTATATAACCAATAAGAACACAGGGGGATTCGTGCCTGGACTGTATAAAAACATAATACAGGTGCGCAAATACATACCCTGTCAGCAGTTCTACGAGCAGGTAACGTACCGATATTTTTGCCTTACAAGTCCGGCATCGCCCCCATAACAGCAGGTAACTGAGTACAGGGATATTATCATACCACCTGATGGGCGTATGGCAACCCGGACAAACCGAACGGGATAGCACCAGGGATTCTTTCCGGGGAATCCGATAGATACAGACATTCAGGAAACTGCCTATCATAAGCCCCAGGATAAAAAATATAACTAACGGATTCGAATCAATTCTATCCAGGAAATCTTTACGGATACCGATACCCCTTTAAGACAACATCTGTTTCAAATATGTTAACCAAAATAATTTAGGAATACTATCAAAACGGATTGGCAATTGCAAGACGAAAAGCCTTATATCAGTTCCGTAAATATCAGGAATTACGCCTTATAACGATGCTTTTATGTGTTTCGTAATTATCTTGAATATACGAGATTTTATGTTACACTATTTTGGAATTCCCGGACTCTTAAGAGAGAAGGCCTTAAATTAGGTTGGGTTTTAAAAGACAAAACCCAACGACTTTTTACCCACCCCTCAATCCCCTCCCAAGAGGAGACTTTTCTACTCCCCTCTCGGGAGGGGGTTGGGGGTGTGTTTATTCCCCTCTTGAGAGGGGTTAGGGGTGTGTTCATGGCATAACGAAAAACTTTGAATTTCCTAAACATTAAAATAGCCCTTCGGCGACTTTTTCCCCTCCCTTGATGGGAGGGGCCAGGGGAGGGTGGTTGTCCTTTTCCTTCACCCCCACCTAACCTCCCCCATCAAGGGAGAGGAACTCTTTGTTTGAACTTCCTATGCATTAAATTAGGTCTTTGGCGACTTTTATTTTGCGGTCAGACGTAGGGGCGAAGCATTTACCGTTCAGCGTATACATAGTATTTTAGGCCAATAACGGCAAATGATTCGCCCCTACAATAAATATTGAAATTCCTATACATCAAGAGGCAGGGGCAAACCTTGTGTTCGCCCTGGTTATGGAAAACATACCGATTATGAATTTGCACAAAAGGTGGGCGAACACAAGGTTTGCCCCTGCCTGTAATTCATCGGTATCTTGAGTAACTACGGTAACCGAACTACTCCTTTTACTCCTTTCTCTGGAAAATAGGAATGGCGGTAAATGAGGTAAAATTTTTTAGCAAACTACATAAAAGAGTATAGGATAAGCGAGCAAGATATATGGATAATGTAATTTCTGTAATCCTTGGTGGAGGACGCGGCACACGGCTTTACCCATTGACAAAAGAGAGATCAAAGCCTGCGGTCCCTCTTGCTGGTAAATATAGAATCATCGATATTCCCATCAGTAACTGCTTAAATTCTTATTTAAATAAAATTTATGTACTCACACAATTCAATTCAGCATCTCTCCACAGACATATAACAAGGGCATATAAATTTGATAATTTCTCCAAAGGTTTTATTGAAATCCTGGCGGCAAATCAAACCATAGAAAGTATGGATTGGTATCAGGGCACTGCTGACGCTGTCCGGCAAAACCTGCGATTCTTCAATCAACCCAACATTGATCTTGTTTTGATACTTTCCGGTGATCAGTTATACAGGATGAACTATCAGGAAATCATCAAAGAGCATATCAGGACGGGTGCAGAAGTAACCGTCTCGGCAATTCCGGCAGAGAGAACGCAAGCTGAACATTTAGGTATTTTAAAGGTAGATGAACAAGGACGTATTATTGATTTTTCTGAAAAACCAAAAGACGAGAAGATTATTGACGCTTTTTCCGTAAGCCCATCCGTTTTTGACAGGCATGGTATCAAAGCCGGGGATCGTACCCTTTTAGCTTCGATGGGTATTTATATATTCAACCTCGACGTGCTTAATACAATATTAAAAGAAACCCGTAAATCAGATTTTGGTAAAGAAATCATCCCTGATATTATCAAAAAGAGACGGGTATGCGCTTATTTTTTTGACGGCTATTGGGAGGACATCGGAACAATAAAATCATTTTATGAAGCAAATCTGAAACTCGGTTCTCCCAGCCCCAGTTTTGATCTCTACGATGAAAAGGCGCCGATCTATACCAACCCGCTTTTTTTGCCAGGCTCTCTTATTAACTCATGCAAAATTAGCCACTCCATTATCTCTGATGGCTGCTTTATCAACGATGCAGAGATACAAAACTGTGTGATCGGTATCAGAAGTATCATTGGGAAAAATACCCGTATTCAAAATTCCATCATTATGGGCGCAGATTATTATGAATCAGCATCTCATATCCGGGCAAATCGATTTAAAAAAATACCAAACATAGGAATAGGTGACAATTCCTGTATAGAAGGGGCTATCATCGATAAGAATGTGCATATCGGAGAAAATGTCACGATAAAAAACGCAAACAATATTGAACAGCTCGATGCAGAAAACTATATGATCCGCGATCATATCGTAATTGTGCCGAAAGGCAGTGTTATACCATCAAATACTGCCATATAGCTTCTTGCTGTCCAAAGCCAATGAGAATTGCAAAAATTCAGAGATGCAGAGGAAATACTGAACTCATAAATTCTCATATCACAGCCCTAACAATTTCCTTCTTATTTCTGAATATGTATATTCCAAAACGAATAGTCCTTCTCTGTGCCTCAGCATTTCTGTGGTTATTTCATTAGCAGAAAAACGTAGGGCAAGGCTTTAGCCTTGCTCTCCCGATGGAACACGTGCATGGGGATAGCAACCTGAAAGGGTTGCCCTACAGAATTGAAATTCCTAAACATAAAATTTAATAAATATTCAATACATCTATGTCAGGTCCATATAATCTATTCCGCTCAGTAAGAGTTATCAGTGTTTGCACCTTCCTAAGCCGTGTACTTGGTCTTGTAAGAGACATGATATGTGCCAGCATTTTTGGCACAAGCATGGTTTGGGACGCCTTTACGGTTGCCTTTAAAATCCCGAATCTCTTTAGGCGTCTCTTTGGAGAAGGCGCCCTCAGTGCAGCCTTTATTCCCATCTTTACAGAGCAGATAGAAAAACACGGCAAGGCAGAGGCATGGAAGTTTGCAAATATCATTGCCACATTACTTATCATCATCCTGGGAGGAATCGTCTTACTCGGTGAAGTATCTTTCTTTGCAATCCCCAAAATATTTCAGATACAGGAAAAATGGCAGCTCATCTATAAACTGCTCATTGTTATGTTCCCTTACGTTTTATTTATTTGCCTGGTGGCCTTTATCGGTTCTGTCCTGAATACCATCCATCACTTTTTCATGCCTGCATTCGCTCCGGTTGTTATGAATGTATGCTGGATTTTAGGGGCTGTCTTATCCCCTTATACAGGCAATACCCTGGAAAAGATGATCTATGCAGTTGCCGTCTCAACATTCCTGTCAGGGCTGGTTCAGATATTTATTCATATTCCGGTGCTTCGGCAGAATAAGCTATACTACCGGTTCATACCCCAATTCTCACATCCCGGACTGAAACTGGTTTTGACCCGTATGGCGCCCATTGTCTTTGGATTAGCCGTTGTTCAAATCAACGTGTTACTTGATAGTGTCATTGCTGTTGGATTTGCCGCTCCTCAGGACGGACCTGCTTATTTCAACTTTGCAGGAATGAGCATCCATTTCCCGCTTAAGATTGGCGCTGCATCCGTTTTGTACTATAGCGACCGGCTTATCCAATTCCCTCTGGGCGTGTTTGGCATTGCCATGGCTACGGCTGTATTCCCTCTCTTTTCCACCCATGCAGTACGAGAAGACTGGAACAATTTTTCAACTACCTTCAATAAGGCATTAAAATTTATCCTCTTTATCGGCATCCCCGCATCTTTGGGGATTATTATGCTTCGGGAACCTATCATCGATCTTCTGTACCGGCGGAATCAATTTGATGCGGAATCTGCTTACCGGACATCGCGGGTCGTTTTCTTCTATGCGATTGGAATATGGGCATACTGCGGCTTACATGTACTAATTCGCGCATTTTATTCAGTGAAAGACACCGTTACTCCAGTAAAAGTTGGCGCAATGTGTGTTGGTTTAAACCTTATTCTCAACCTTTCACTCATCTGGGTATTGCAGGAAGGTGGTTTAGCCCTCTCCACTGCTGTCAGCGCTATTGTTCAAATTATTATCTTAACCACCATATTGCAAAAAAGACTTCGCATTAAGATAGAAAATGAGGTTATCATCTCATTACAGAAGACCGTAGTTGCCTCCATAGCGATGGCGTTCACCTGCTGGTTCATCCTCAAGCTATTCCCCGATTTAAATGGAAGTGGCAGCCTGTATTTCAAGGGCATCCGGCTTTTTGTACCTATGTTATCTGCATGCGCAGCGTTCTCCGTAACCTCTTTCTTGCTCAAATCAGAAGAGTTTGGAGAGATGGTTCGATTGTCCTTGAGAAAAATATAAAACCACGTCCCTATAATCACACCCCTGACAACTTCGTAATCACACAAGATATAGGAATTTATTCATTTTTTATTTTTTCAGTTCTGGCGGTATAAGTGCCTGACTATACGTTTTTGTATATTCCTCATTATCAACAGAAGCAAGAAGATAGAATATCGCGCACCAAGCATTGTGTATCCTGTCTTCTGGATTCTGTCTTCTGAATTCTATGTTCTGTTTGCGAAGAGAATGTACAAAAACCTGTGGTCAGGTACTTATGTGTATCATTTTCATTGACACATTCCGCTATACCGATTATATTCGTACTATGAAAGAAATGAAGCCAATACCTTATAGACACAGACCCAGGGGTTTAACTATTCTCTACGAAGACCAGGATATTATTGTCATCGATAAAAGCGCTGGCTTATTAACGGTAAAAGCAACGTATGAAAAAGAAAAAACAGCTCATCACATTTTAACCAACTACATACGGAAGGGTAGCTTTAAATCAAAAAAACAACTTTTTGTCGTGCATCGATTGGATCGTGACACTTCTGGTGTTCTTGTGTTTGCCAAGAGTCCTGAAGCCAAAGAGAATCTTAAACTGCAATGGAAAGGTGTTAAGAAAAAATATGTAGCAGTGGTTCATGGAATATTAACTGAAAAAAGCGGGACAATCACTTCATATTTAGCTGAAAACGAGGATTATGAGGTTTTTTCAGTTAAGGATTCGAGAAAAGGTGAATTGGCAAAAACCCGTTATAAAGTGTTGAAAGAAGCAAAAAGATTTAGCTTACTTGAAATTGAATTATTAACAGGCAAAAAAAACCAGATACGGGTTCATTTCTCTGAGAAAGGGCATCCACTCGTTGGTGATGATAAATACGGTAAGAAAGGCGAGCCGAAGAGCCGTCTGGCCCTCCATTCACACTATCTAACGTTTAAACATCCACGCACCGGCAAAGAGCTAACCTTTGAGGCCGAAGTTCCTGGTTTCTTTAAAAGCTATTTTGATGAGACATAAAAAACAAGCGTAACAGCCCGCCACAGAGGGCGCTGAGAATGCAGAGAAATAAAGGGAATGGGGAAATTCTGTATGATTATTCCGCTTATTCTCTATTGCACCCTCTGCGACCTCAGCGCCCTCTGCGGTGAGCTGAACTGTTATACAGCCTTATAACCAGCAGTTTGAGATATGGTCTACCCTCTCACTGAAAATAAATCACTACTGTCCGGACGTTTTAATCAAGATTTGTTGTAAGTATTTTAATTCAAGAGTGATACAAGCCAAAAAGGTCGTAATCGATTTGAAATTAAAAGTATACTATAGCCATTCTCTTCTTCATAAAATACAGAAAGGAATGGCTCATGAATACAGGAAAAACTATTTTCTCACAAGTAATCGATTTTTTACCCATGCATGAATTTCGCAAATGTGTTCAACGTTATGAGGGCAATCACAAAGTAAAAAGCTTTTCATGTTTTGATCAATTTCTCTGTATGGCATTTGCCCAATTAACCTACAGAGAAAGCCTCCGAGATATTGAAGCCTGCCTGCGCTCGATGCAGGAGAAACTTTACCATATGGGAATTCGTGGTAAGGTTTCTCGCAGTACTCTGGCTGACGCAAATGAGAACAGAAGCTGGCGTATGTACGCTGATTTTGCCCAAGTATTGATTCATAGAGCAAGGGCACTCTATAGTAACGATGCATTTTGTATAGACCTTGATCAGACCGTCTATGCCTTGGATTCAACAACAATTGACTTATGCCTTTCCCTTTTTCCATGGGCAAAATTTAGAAAGTATAAAGGAGCAATAAAACTGCATACTCTCATGGATTTGCGCGGGAGTATTCCTTCGTTTATCAAGATTACAGACGGTAAGGTTCATGATATAAACATTCTTGATGATCTTATTCCAGAACCTGGTTCTTTCTACGTAATGGATCGTGGGTATCTCGATTTTGCACGGTTGTATAACTTAACCTTGTGTTTAGCATTCTTTGTTATTCGCTCCAAAACAAATCTCAAATTTCACAGAATCTATTTCCATCCGATAGATAAGTCTCTCGGTCTGATATGCGATCAGACCATAGTTCTTTCAAATGCTGATTCAGCAAAAGATTACCCGGAAAAGCTACGGCGAGTGGGCTATTACGACACTGAAAACCAGAAAAAGCTAATTTTCCTGTCAAATAACTTTACTTTGCCCGCTATGACTATTGCTCTTATTTACAAATCTCGCTGGCAGATCGAGTTGTTTTTCAAGTGGATGAAACAACACCTGAGAATAAAAGCATTTTATGGCACTTCTGAAAACTCAGTTAAAACTCAAATATGGATTGCAATCTCCATTTACGTGCTTGTTGCAATTATCAAAAAGCGTCTCAATTTAGACATGAGTCTCTACACAATTTTACAAATTTTAAGTGTTACCCTATTTGAAAAAGTTCCTATTTTACAAGTACTTACGAATTCAGATTGCAAAAACGAACCATACGTTCCCTATAAGCAATTGCTTTTATTCAACTTATAACCGGACACTAGTGAAAATAAATATAAAAATCCATTCTAAAACAACTTCTCTACTTTCTACATCTCATAAATCAGACCTCCTTTGATAGTCTAATCCTTACCCACATCTTTAGAATACCATGAAGAGATGTCTCGCCGGGGGAGTTTCTAAAGAAATTTTTATTCTCTGTAAGCCTATTCCTGGGTGGCGCTGACAAACTCTGTTTGTCTGTGTGGTATATTCACTATTCACGGGCGCTCGAACAGCACGGACAAACAAGTTTGTCCGTGCCACCCTGTTTAGTCTTATCGCACTACTCACATTTACCTCTCTGACTTGTGGGTAAAGATAAGTTTGATAGTACCAGAACACATCCAACCCTTTGTATTTGCAATTGTTTTGCATATGCAAATTATTTGACTTGCATTATTTTTATTCTATGGTATATTTTTACTAATTTTATACTATCGTTTATTTAATAGTTTAGTTTATCTTGGAGACATTGAGGTCAAGGTTATTAAAGAATAGGCAGCAAAATTGCCCAGGTTTTTTTCCATTTGTTCTCTCTGCGTTCTCTGTGTCCTTTGCGGTAAACTATTACCCTTAATAGAGAGAAGTACCATGATCAGTTCAAAAGAAATAAAAGAACTCCGTGAAAAACTCGGGGCTACTCAAACTGAATTTGCAAAGGCATTGGGAATAAGCTTTTCAACCGTAAGCAGATGGGAAAGCGGGCAGGCACAACCTACGGATACCCAGGAAGAACAACTCGACGCACTAAAACAATTGCTTGAAAACCAGGATATTGATGAAAGAAAGCTCAAAAAAATGCTTGGCTTAATGGGTATTGGTGGGGTCATTGCCACGGCAATCATCGCAGGATTTACCATATCTACTCCATGGGGTGCAGCCATGACATCACTAATAAAAAAATCCACCCATGCAGGAAAAATCTTAGATCTTTTCAAGAAGAACAAAAAACCTAACAAAACCCAGGAATAACAAACGAAAAATACATAATGCAAAATGAATTTTTCAATTTTTGGTAACACTTTCGTTTTAAAAAAAACAACCCCATAGGGGGTGAAATATTAATAGCCCAAAGACCCAACAGGCGAATAAAGCTCCAGAGGAGCGATATATATGTGCCTTCTCTGCCGCTCCTCTGGAGCGTAACGTGGGTGTAGATTTGCGTTCTATTAAATTATGTCTTTGGCAACCTTGTTTCAACGTTCACTCGTAGGGGCGTATTGCAATACGCCCCTACAAACGACATTGAAATTCCTAAACGTGAACATATCATGCTATAGCACCCAAGAGATGAAACCGAACAGAATACAGAATATGGCGAAAGTTGGTCTTTGGTTGTATGCTGGTGTATGGAACATACGGGATCCTTAAAAATGTCATTATGTGGTAGTATCCGAAGAATCCCCCTTATCAAAGGGGGACAAAGGGGGTTGTCCATTCCAGTATCTCAAAAAGAGATTGCTTCGGACAATGCCCTCGCAATGACCGGTGGAGTAATCTTTCCTCTGTTGGGGATATGTTTGGTTTCATCCTTAAAATACTATAGCATTTGGAATCTCTCAAAAAATTTAAGAAAAGAAAGGGTATAACTGTGGATTTAAACGGCTTTATCAATAAACATAGAGACAAGATCGGTACGGCAAAGGACACCATAAATAAAATCCAGGATATGACAGAAAGTGTGCCTTGCAAGACTGCAACCCCTGGTGAAGAAGCGGTATTAGAATCGTACCTGTCGAGCATAATAAAAGGCACAAGTATTGAATCCCTGCGAAGCTTCATTAAAAGTGTAACCAAAGGCACCTTTACCGTCACCGAGACGCTCGTAAATGAGATCATCAAAAACTATACGCCCGACCTCAGCATAAAATTCGGTGACGGACACTTCATATTAAACACCCCCTATTTTGTTAAGCCCATGCTCGCTTATGATACCTGCAATTTTACTGAGGATACGAGGGCTATCACCATAAAACTGTTAAACCTCACCTTCATTCCCAACGCACTCCTCAAAACGCTCACAACAAAATTCCCGTTCATTGAATTGAGCAAGGCAGCCGATAATACAAAACTCATCACCTGCCACTTAAACAAGATCCCAAAATTAGAAAACAACAAGATCCTCAACAGCCCCTATCTGCAATTCATCACCATTGACCATATAACATGTGAAGCAGGGAAAGCCACTATCAAACTGAAAGTAAAATCTGAAAAACTATGGGCGATGCTATTAAATAACGCATTCTCAAAAACATGATATATTGAACCACAGATGGATACAGATAAGCACGGATTGCAAAAACGCTGAAATCCTGGCAATCGTTCGCTACAAAGGGGTTGGTTATACAGAGCAAGCAAATCAGAGGTTAAGAAAACGAAATGTTGGGAGGTTGGGGACAAAAAAATCTTCAACATCCCATCTTCCCAACCTCTCAACTTCCGCCTTTTTCTCCATCAGTGTCCATCCGTGTTCATCCGTGGTTAAAAATGCAAACATCAATGTTATTTATTACAGGGCTTTTTGAATCCATTCATGAAAAACACTTTTATAATGAAAGGAACTAAACATGGCGACTCGTGACTGTGATGTGTGTGTTGGCCGTGGATATACGAACGAGGTATGTCCGTCGTGTAAAGGTCGTCCCTCTAAGTATGTTGATGATGAAGGGTATCTTAATGATTGTCCAACATGTGGTAATGATGGATACATAGAAAAAGTTTGCAGCAGTTGTAGCGGTTCTGGCGAAATAGAAGAGGATGATGAAGATTAAATAGATATCTCCCCAAAATATGCTGAATATTTTTTGAAGAAAATTAACACTGTATTTTTGGATGCAATGTTAAATAATCACTAACTATTACTTCTAGGAGTTTTACAATGGAGCAAAGAAAAGTTATACCCATTATAAAAACAAACTTCAGCAATCTTAACGGAATTACTGTTGTAAACGAAGAAGAAATGAATATTTACGGAGATATATTTTTTAAAGATTCTAGTCCATGCTTTCGTGGGAATGGACGTTTACCTAAAACAATCAGCTCTGTAACTGAATTAACTTTATATTTAAAAGATGCAGAAGGACATGAAATTGTTTGCAACAATTGCAGGTTAGTAAATCTGCTAAATAAAAATGGACATGTTGACTCTTTTGAGGCAGAAATATTAACATTAACAATTCAAAAAGGCAAAATCGACAAAGAAGATGAGGTGGAGATATTTAGTGCTTTACGAATAAATAGATTTTCTGGTGAAGAATTTGATCAAAATAATCACCGGTGTGTAAATATGCTTGATTTTGTTTCAAAAAGTACGTGTCTTTACAGTGTGTCTATTCCTGAAATTGCAAATTGTAATGGTTACTTATACATTCCAATAAAAATGAATAAATTTAATAATTCTGGAGAAAAACTAATTGAAAAACTTTGCTTTTTGCTTTCGTTTGTTTCTGCGAACTTTGTTGATTCTCCATATCGAGTATTATGGAAAGATCAGGAAAACTATATGATTCAAATTTGTCCAAGTAGGTTCTCAAATAAAGGTAATGGAATTTTTAAAATAGATTTACCTGAAATAGTACATAATTTTCTTAAAAGTGCATGGATTGCTTGGGATAATTATATTGGCAAAATTAACTTACCAGCGCTTATCGATTATTACGTTCTTATGGCAAATCAAGAGTTCATAGAGGTAAAAATCTTAATAGGTTGTGTATGGATGGAGGCTATTAAATATGAATATGCCAGTAATATTGCAAAATATAAAAAAGACAATAACGGATATTTTTTAAAACCCAATAGTTCTAAAAAATTTAGTTTTGAAGAATTAATTAAGGAAGTTTACACGTATTTTAATATTAGTAATAGTGATGTGTCCTTTGTTGAATATCGTAATGAAGTAATACATGAAGGCAAAATAAGCCTTTCCTTTGAAGATAAAAAAAATCTGTTTAATCTTTTGGTTTGTAGTATTGAAAGTATCATGTTAAAGATATTAAATTACAAAGGGCGTATTAGAGATCGTTTTAAGGGAGAATATGTTGAATTCTCATAATATTAAGCGTTCAATTTCTACTAAAACGGAAGCACTTAGAATTGACTAAATACTAAAAGGGAGATTTGAGATTATGAATAACTCGTTGAATATTGCACTTTCAAATTTATATAATGATCCCGAATTATTACGGATTAAAGAGTTAGAATACCGATGTAGAGATTTGGCAAAAACTGCTGGTCTTGAGGGTAAAAATTATCCTGTATTACGTGACTCGGACTGGATAGAACGCGTATTTTCAAGAGTATCTGCCGATTTTAGCGTCATGGTCATAGGTCAAGTGTCATCAGGAAAATCTTCCTTTATAAACTCTTTATTTGGCAGGAAACTTCTTGTGCCTTCTGATCGTCCCACAGATGGTGTTGTATCAGTAATCATGTATGCTGATAGTAAAGAATCTGAAGGAGCAAAAAAGATATTAAAAAATGGGGAGATACAGCCATTTGATTCATTGGATAAAGGACTTCAATTCCTGAGACAGCAAGAGACCCCAAGATTGGAACAATTAAGATGCAAAGAGGTAAGACTTTATATTCACGATCCTTTATTGAGAAAATTCAGAATTATCAATACCCCGGGGCTTGGAGATAGACTCGAACAGTTTGAGCAATCGACACTTCAATACTTGCAGGAAGAAGAGTCTGATTTAATTATATGGACATTCGTTCCAGAAACAGCAGCCAACAAAGAAGAACTTGGACGATTTTCACAGAGTCTTAGGCAAAGAAAAGGGACTATACTCGGTGTGGTTACTCATATTCTAAGTGGTCATGAAGATGATTTAAACTATAATCCTTACAATGATAGCTCATGTGTTGAAATAACAGAGGCAATAAAAAAGCATTTAGGCGATTACCTAGACGATATAATATTATACGATTCTCTTGTTGCACGTAAATTAATTAATGAAATTAAAGAAAATCCGAACCTTGAGTTTGATAACAACATGAAGATGCAATTAGAAAGATGTGGCTATACCACATTTCAAAATTATCTGCAAAGGCATCTTGGGGAAAATTATGAAAAGATTGAGACAGCAAAATTACGGTCTGTTATATTAAATTGTTCCGCACATACAGATGAATTGTCAAAGGTTTCAGCCTCTACAACTGATGCTTTTGAAGGAAAATCTACTAAGATAAAAGAAAAATTGCAGGCATGGGAAATCCTTAAAAGTAACGTTATTAGACCTGCAAAGTTACGTTTTAAAGAAGAAATCAAAACCATGGCACAAGAAAGGGCATCAGAACTTGTTACCATTATGGGAAATGCTGCTGCTGATTGTGTTAACGCAAATTTTAATCTCTTAGGAACACTTTTCAAGTCTGCATTTTCTTATATTAAGGTTTGTAATCCAGTTGCCGACGAATTAAATGAAAAGATTGATAAATTTATTCAAGAAGCATTGATTAAGCAGAAATATTGGAAAAGATTGGATGACACATCGGAAAGATTAAGAAGTGATTTGATGGATGAATTGAAAAGTGAACTTATAAAATTTGACGAAAAAATAGATACTGATAATAAATTTATGGCGCCAATTAATATTCCAATATATAGTGGATCACCTGGATGCCAGTCTCAAAGTGTACTTGGAGAGGCTGTAGCTGCTTCACTAAAAGGTATTGTGAGTGCTGCTTTAAAGAATCTTGCAAAAACAATAGAAAGTAGAGCTGCTTCTCAAACAGCTAAAGAAGGAGCAAAACAAACTGTTAAAAAGGTTGCTCAACAAACTGCTACAAAGACAGCACAACAAGCAGCCAAATCTACAGGTGCTTCAACTGTTGCTAAAGCAGCAAGCATATTTTCTCTTGTATTAATACCTTTTGACATACACAAATTACTTAAAGATTTCAAAAAGGGGAAAAATGAATTTGCCAACAATGTAAAATTAAGATACGAATCTGAAAAATCCATTTATGCAACACGTATTTATGATGCACTTTGGCCTATTGTAGAAGATGATATTAATGGAATTATCGTAGCTTTTGATGAAAAAGTAAATAAACAGGATGAACATTGGACACAACTGGCACTTGAAGCATCCAATTGTAGTGATGATTTATTGTCCCTTAGTATCGAATTAAAATCAAGAATTGAAATGTAATGGAATGAACAAAAAGTCAAATAAAAGCAAACAGTCAAATATTGCAGTATTTTATGGTGATTATTATAGCATGAAATACTTTGCCCAGAGATGGGCAAAAAATAAAGCAATAATAAATAAGTGGAATTGGAAGGGTAGTAATTGGGCATTTATAAAAGGGGAAAATGGATTTTCGATTTGTCTTGTTCCTCAAAAGTATACAAAAATAGATGAACTGCCTGACGGTGATATTGTATGGCTAGTTCCCGAACGTGGGCCTTCTATATATGAAGTTGCAGAATTCAGACATTTTTTAGAAAACTTTGATATTTCAGATAAGCAATTGCAAATTGTTGTGTGCTTACCACATGATCAATCTGAAAAAGAAGCAAATGAAACTATTGATGAAATCGCTAAAATGGCTAAACCTGCAGTTCCGGATAATGTTGATGCAACAGTTGAAATAGTATGGCTTTCACGGGAAGGTATTAATACAGCGGATATGTGGTTTAAAGACATTCTTTTTAAAGGTTTTAAACATGATTGATACATCTCTTTTTTGGTTAAATAGTTATGATAAATTATCAATAAGTTGCTATTCACGTACAGATTTTATTCGGCATTGGCAAAAATTAAATGGACACCCACAATGTTTTGGGGTATCTGGTAAACTTACGGGAAAAAATAATAACGAAAATATCACAACTCCACGTAACTGTGGTGAAAATACCTGTCCCGTAAGAATACCTTGTGAAGGGTTGCATGAAAATGCTCCTTTCAGTAATGCCAAACTCCGTGAAAAAAGTATTGAGATTCTCAGTAAAGTTCTTTTTCTTGCAAAAGTTATTGAAGGACAGGATACGATAACAGCCTTTCAGTATGATATTGAAAAACTTATAAAAGATTGGAATCATGACACACCACAAGTTGCGATCATTGGCGCTTTTTCTTCAGGCAAATCTACACTTATCAACCGAATTCTTAATACAGACATCTTAACAGTTAAAAGAACCCCAACTACAGGTGTTGTAACGGTTACTTGCTACGGTCATGAGCCAATTGCAAACCTATATTTTAGAAAAATAGTAACAATGGGTTTGCTTGCCGCTGATAAACAGCATGTCGATAAAGATGTCCTGCTAACATTACATTCTTGGATATCTTCGCCTGACAAATTTAATGTTAAAAACATTTTTGAACTTTTTGAAACTGATTTCAAACCCATTGATATAGTACATCTAAAATCACAATTAGAAGAACTGCTTAGTTATGTTAAACCTCATAACATAGAACCAAATGTAAAAACCATTTCATTAACTGAAAAAATTAAAAGAAAGATTACTGGACAACCTTCAGCTATAGAAAAATTTACGCGTAACTTTAAAATTGAATTTGCAGATAGCGAACCTATTAATTTTGATCTTAGGAAAAAAGAAGATGTTAACGAATTTAAAACTTATCTTAGCGATTATCAAAAATCAATTCGAGTTGAAAAAGCTTTGTGTAGATTGCCACATAAGGATTTAAAGACATTCAATTTACTTGATACAGCAGGATTATGTTCTCCATATGCTTTTCACACAAGTATTGTAGAAGAACTTTTATCAAGAAAGCCGGATAAATTAATAATTCTTTTAGATTCAAGAAATTTAGAAGGTCCAACAAATCATGAAGCAATAAAAGTGCTTAAACAATTTGTATCTTCTTCATCTGAATTAAGAAGAATTACTTTTGGTTTAACATTCTGGAATATTTTACTACGTAACTATATGGAAAACGATCGTGAACCTGAGTTGTCTTTTTTAAATGCGAATTACAGACAAATTGCAGTGAGTGAGCTTTCTAAAAAAATCCGTAGTCAACTTCGTAAATTATTAGAATCATCGTTAAGCTTTAGATGTGAGATAGAACCTGTTTCTTACACACTTGCGCTTGGAGATTCAGTACCTGACGATATAGGATACAGCCTTGATTCTCTTCGTAAAGGACTACGAAATGAATGTAGTGGATGGATTGGCGTTAAGATGTGGGCAGAAAGGTGGCAATTCAAGAAAGATATCGGAAATTGTCTTTTGGAATTAGTAAAGAATAAAGCTTTAAAAATAGAAGATGATATAAACAATTGTAACTCAGATAGAAGTTTTGATGATGAAATAACAAGGCTTAACAAAGATGAGGAATCAACAAACAGGAGATTTTCTCAAATAGAACAAGAAATACTTGAACAACTGAACTCAAAACAGTCTTTAGCTATTTCAGAGATCAATATGCTCGATTCAAAATCGCAAATTATGGAATATATAAACACAGGTTACACAAAAACAATCACAAATATTCTCGACACAATAAAGACATATTCTGAAAACCAATTCAACAGTTTGATGGAGATTATAAATAATGGTGAAAATATTTTATTTTATAAAAACAATTATGTTATTGACTTTGATAGAAGACTTTTAGGCTTGGAAGAATCAGCGAAGAAAGAAGCGGAAGGTAATATTACAGGTTTAGGGTATACTTTCAAAGGTATATGGGACTTTTTACTTGGTTCAATAAAAGAATGGAACGCTTCAAGCAGGGCTGCAGCAAGGGATACCTTAAAACGTGAACTTGTTAAAACAATAGATATAACTCGATCTGCTATTACTAGACGTAATAAAAATCTATTTCCACTAAAATCTCAAATAATTTCGAGAATTCAAGAACAGAAACGGCAAATAGAAGAACAACAGAGAAACAAAAAGGATCTGCTGTTGCGTCTAAAAAAAAGACTAGCAGAGATTGAGGGATTATATAAAATATGTGAAAGAGTGGAAAAAGAAATAAAAAACTATACAAATGATATTATTTCTGCAAATGAAAGAGTAATGTTATCAAAAAGAAGTGATTTCAAGGCTTATCTTGTAGATGTACAAGGGAGAATTCATTCTTTTAAAAAAGGTCGTAGTGAGGGAACACTTATTTTATTAAATCCTCCACAATCTGAATGGAAAGAAATTGTGCTTGAAATTAATGATTATAAAACAGTTTATTATCCACAAAAAACCAATAGTCCAGTTTGGGTTAAATTCGAAGAAAAAAACGAAATTAAACCATATACCCCATTATGTATACTTAATCCAATAGAGCTTTATTTAACAACAATGACTGCAAAGCTAATAGAACCTCGTCGGACAGTAAAATAGATAAGTAAGAATGATTTTTTTCTTCACTTAACCTAAACCCCATAACTGAAAAAGGTTTGTGTTTTCTGACAGTATATCAAATTTCCATTTCTGCTATTAGATGGATAAACAAATTATGGGTATCGTAAACATGAAGGTAATCTTGAGAAATCCAAATAACCCAAATATAGTGATCTCAAAACAAAATGTCACATAGCATAGCAAATTTTGCTGGAAAATACAGTGCTTTTGAAGATGAAAAAGCGACATTTTGTTTTAACATTACTATACTACAATATCAATATTCAAGGTACTAACGAGCACAGTATTACTTTTTGATGTAACGAGTTTTGTAGATAAGTTTGCAGTTAATAAAGATAGGAAAAGATATGAAATCAGTTAATAAGTCAAAAAAAACGTCTACAGCAAAAAATACCAGGCCACAAAAGGCGTCTAAGGTTACCATAGAAAAAAGAATACGAAAATACCGGCTTAAAGATGCGGAAAAACAGGAGGAAGAAGACTTAAAATATTGGGCTTCGGCTTCGATTTCTGAAAAAACCGAAATGGCTTATTCCCTGTGGGAAGAATGCTATTGGATACAAAAAGGGGTAAATATTAATGCACAAAGACTTCGAAGAGTTCTTGAAATTGCTAAATTACCACAAAGCTAAATACGTAATAGTAGGTGGTTATGCCTTAAGCGCATACTTCATACCAAGAGCCACGAAAGACTTGGATATTCTCATAGAACCATCCCAAAATAACGCAATAAAAGTAATTGAAGCCCTTAAGGAATTTGGATTTAATTTATCAAATCTGGAAACAAAAGAACTCATGAGTCCAGAAGTAATTATTCAGTTGGGTAGGCCTCCGGTAAGGATAGATATCCTCACATCTATCACAGGAGTAGAGTGGAAAGAAGTATGGAAAAACAGAAAAAAAGGGGCTTTCGGAGAATCTCAGATTTCTACTTATTTCATAGGAAAAAACCAATTGATTAAAAATAAAATAGCAACCGGAAGAGAACAGGATTTATTAGATGTAAAGAAATTGAAAAAACTAAAAGAGTAGCAGGGAAGTCAACGACTGCGCCAGCCTTGCTCAAAGGGACACTTGGAGTAACTGAATTTGTAAATGCTGACACGATTGCTCAGGGACTTTCGGCTTTTCACTATGGCGGGTGCAGGTTTGCAACCTGAACCCATGATTTGGTAGAACAACAACGTATTGCAATTTACATAATTTTGAACAATATAAACAGAGAGGGTTCAAGTTGCAAACTTGAACCCGCATGGGGTTCGACAAAGATTTATTTTATTAAGTAATACCGGCCCCACCCGACTGTGGCGCTTCGCCTTTTGAATACATTGAATTTTATAGGCTTGGAGTAAAAGACACTTCTTATTTGAATATTATTAGAAGAACAATTAAATTAAGAAAAGGAAGGCGGTTTCTAACAAAGCCTTTGTAATTGAAGACATTGAAGATAACCATACAACATTACTTAATGAAAAAAGGAAGTGTATGAATGAATTTCAATAAACCGCATAAATCCTTTGATAAAGATTAAAGATAATTTAGAAATTTATTTTTGAAAAGATTTAAGAAAATTTTAGACATGTAATAATTATAGTTTACAAGATGTATTTTCCCAAAGTAGTTTTTAAATGAAAAAAAGAATTATTTTCACAACAAACTCGTAAAAATGCTACCCAAATCAAAAGATGAATTTCCGAAATGTATTTATTTAGACCAGAACTTAGCTAAAGCTCCGAGAACCATTTAAAGAGGCATTAAAATCGCTTCGCACTGCTATTGATAGTGGTAAAGCAATAGTACCTATATCAGCAATCCATGTTATGGAGACAACTATACTTAAAGATTGGGAACGTCGCCGCCGTTTTGCAGAACTCATAGTTGATCTTTCAAAACAATATTGCAATTGTTCCACATACCTGCGTTCTCAGCGCTGAAATCAAGAACTCAGTCCTCAAAGCACTCGGTGGCACTCTTCAGATATCGACACGGACACAAATTATTCAGAAAGGTTTGTGGTTTGCATTGGGTTTCCACCCTGAGATTTAAAGTGGACGGGTTTGTCAAGACCATTTATTACTCATTTTTAGATGCATTGATTCATGAATTATCAGGCACAGAAGGGTAATGGAAGGAACCTGTTACTTTATACTCCTCCAAAGCCTTTCCGTAAAAATGTTATCAAACACTCGACCCCGACCATCCATACTGATCGCTATTCCTTTACCCACGAGAATCCCGGTAAAATCATTACAGGTAAACTGAGAACCCTGATCACTGTTAAATATCTCTGGACATCCCTTTCCCAAGGCATCCTCCAATGCCTCTCTACAAAAATAAACGTCCATGCTATTACTCAAACGCCATGACAACACATAACGACTGTGCCAATCGATTATTGCTACCAGATATAAAAACCCTTGCCTTAACCGAATATACGTGATATCGCTTGCCCATATCTGGTTGGGATAACTGATCCTCATATCACTTAGTAAGTAGGGATATATTTTGTGCCCAGGTTGTTTCTTGCTGAAATTCCCTCTCGGATATATTGCTCGCAGTCCCATCTGTCTCATAAAAGACTGCACTCTTTCCCTACTTATATTAATTCCCTCTCGTCTTAATGCCTCTCTTATCCTCCGACTCCCATAGAATGGACTCTCGGTAAATATCCCATCTATTCGGTGCATAACCTCTATTGTCTCATCTGATACCTCTACCGGTTCATAATAAACATTTGATCTATGCAGACCCAAAAGCTCGCACTGCTTCCTTATACCTGACATTCAAGAGGTTCTCATGAAGAAATAGAAAATGTGATAGATGTTTGAGTTCAAGATAACGTTTTTTGCTATAACCGTAGTATCGCTTTGGAATGAGGCTGAAAAGATGCCGTAATGGTACGGAGAAAAATAAAGCGGAGAGAATCTAAGCCCGAAGGGCTGGTATGATTATAGCTCATGAACACCCATGAATGCATAACCCCGAAGGGGTGATATGATGGGAGACCAATGTCACCCCTTCGGGGTTTAAACCCTTGGTTCTCTTGTTTGCTATAATCATGACATCCCTTTGGGATTAAAAGAAAAACATCTGAAGGTTTTTACCGGGGAGATAAATCTGACTCCCTTAAAAATTAATTACATTTTACCTCTCCTCATAAAAACCTCTTGAATGTCGGTTATACTTAATCCATTATGTCCTACTTCTAGTAACCGCCTCTTCTCATCAACGCTCAAACGGTACAGATTTTTTTTAAGCCATTCGTTCTCTACCTTCAATTGACCTATCTGCCGGTAAAGCTCATCTATTACTTTCTCCTTATTCTTCTCGTAATTTCTCCCCCTTTCCCTGGAATATCTCTACCATCCCCTCTCATGCTCGTTTTTGCCAATTTACTATCTGTGTCCTGTGTACTTCATATTCTGAAGACAACTCTGCTATTGTCTTTTCCTCTTTTATTGCCTCCAAAGCTACTTTTGCCATAAACTCTGAATGAAAACTCTTTCTCATCCTTATCTTTTCTGACCTCCTTTCATCTCCTATTTTACCAAAAATGACTCTTAACTACTGGTCCGAAAATCCCAGTCCATTATAATTTTAGGGATCTCTGAGAATAACAAAAAGATGCCAGAAGCTGTATTAAACTCTAGAGAGTTTTCTGTAAAATTTCTGATAGGTACTTCCGATAAAAAATTAGTCCAGAATGTTTACAAAGAAAACGAAAAAGCACTGGAAGAACTCGAAAATACCCGAAAGCAGACACTAAAGCTCAGTACTGATATGCACCATCGGTTCGAATTTGCTAATTTATTTACAAAAGGTACACCAGGCCAAAAACTCGATGAAGTACTTCAAAGTCTAAATATTACTCTTAGCGATTTTATGAAAAACTTTAAAAATTCCGATCAGTTTATGAGTTTCTTCCAAAATATTTATACAATGGATGTCTTTGTAACTCTTATTGTTGCTCGTGATCGTGAAAAGCCTCGAAAAATTGAGCTTAACGACACAAAAGATTTGGGTTTTCTCTGTACCGCAGTGCCCTATTGTAATGCTATTATCACAGAAGAATTTTGATGTTACTTAATAAAGTGTACAAAGCTTTCCGAACGGTACAAAGTACAAGTTGAGACAACTGTGGAAGAACTTCCCAATTTGCTAAAGAATCTAGATTGCTTATAAAAAATGGAAACAGGTCAGGTCTTCCTTCTTGATGTATCAAGTTTTGTAGATTAGTTTGCAGTGGCTTTGTTGCACAAAGCCGGATAAATATCTGATATACTAAAAGAATAAGGGAAAGAGTACCATAAATTATTTTGTAGGATAAGTATATCAGTATGAAGCAACAGAAACGGGACGTAAAGAAACTAGCAGGAACAGATAAA
>NZ_SZPP01000087.1:0-4312 GCF_030263775.1 Candidatus Jettenia sp. AMX1 | reverse complement strand
ACCTCCTTTTTAGGGGTATATTCTATCACATCCCGCATTCTTTATCTCTCCGAGAGTCCGCTTTTTTATAAAAAATTTTGATAATTACGACACAGTCTCAGAGGGGAAGGAACACACCCCCAACCCCCTCTCAAGAGGGGAGTATAAAAGTCCCCTCTCGGGAGGGGATTTAGGGGTGGGTAAAAAGTCGTTGGGTTTTGCCTTTTAAAACCCAACCTAATTAAATGCATAGGAATTTCAATTCCGTAGGGAAACCCTTCAGGGTTGCTCTTACCCAGGTGCATTCCAACGGGGAAGCAAGGCTAAACCTAAACAGTCTGTCCGAGAATGCAATTGACTCACATGCCATACTAAATATTGTTATCGTGCTAATATTTTGTTAGCATATAGCATAGGATTTGCCGTGTGAAAGCATTCTCGGACAGACTGTAAAGCCTTGCCCTACGGTTTCATAAAAAATAAAAGTCGCCAAAGGCCTAATTAGATTTTCCTGCCTAATCCCGTAGGGATGTCATGATTATAGCAAAAACAGAGAGAAGGATTGTGAACCCCGAAGGGGTGACATGGGATATCCGCTTAGAGATGTCACCCCTTCGGGGTTGAATGCGGTATGTTCGGCTTCATACAAAATGTCCTATAGCCCCACAGGAGCGGCATGCTTTTTTTATGTATCAAACACATGGATAACCTCGGAGTTCTTCAGAAATTACACCTTATCAGATCGCTTCTGCGGAAGTTCTTTGGGTATTGAAATTTCATTTTAACACTTATAGATCTTTTTACTCTTTATGCCATTCCTCTCAAACGCATTTCTTGTATCCACAATATGTTCTGCATGCCTTTCTATAAAAGCATAGTCATACAGGGAATGGTCTGTCAAAAGAAGTGTAATATGCGCCTTTTTTAAAACCTCCTCGGTAAGCGCAACAGAACTCATATCAATATCAGGATAATGACGATGCCCCCTGCACTCGGGAACGTATGGGTCGTGGTATATCACATTCGCGCCATTTTTCTTTAAGAGCTGAATAATACGCAACGATGGTGATTCCCGCTGATCATCCACGTCTTTTTTATACGCCGTTCCTAACACAAGGATCTGAGAACCATGCAGAGCCTTCCCGATGGTATTTAAAACCTGCCCGACCCTCTCAACGACATAATACGGCATATTCGTATTTATCTCTCCTGCAAGCTCTATAAACCTGGTTGAAAATTCATACTCCCTTGCCTTCCATGTCAGATAAAACGGGTCTATCGGGATACAGTGCCCGCCAAGCCCCGGTCCCGGATAGAAGGCCTGGAATCCGAAAGGTTTCGTTTTTGCTGCTTCTATCACCTCCCATACATCAATTCCCATCTTATCAAAGAGCATCTTGAGCTCATTGACAAGGGCAATATTCACTGCCCGGTAAATATTCTCAAGCAGCTTTGTTGCCTCAGCAACCTTTGTTGATGATACCGGTATGGTTTTGACAACGACTGAATCATACAGCGCCCTGGTAGCCGCAAGGCATTTTTCTGTATAGCCGCTTACTATCTTTGGAATAGTTGAGGTAGAAAAATCCTTCCGGTTCGGGTCCTCTCTTTCAGGAGAGAATGCCAGATGGAAGTCTTCACCCGCCTTTAAACCCGTCTCTTCCAATATCGATCTCATATCCTCATCCGTAGTACCCGGATAGGTAGTTGATTCAAGAACGATTAACTGCCCCTTCCTGAGATACTGAGCAATGGTTCTTGTCGTGCCGAATACATAGGTCATGTCTGGCTCACGGTTTTTATTCAGAGGGGTTGGAACGCAGATGATAATACAATCCATATCGGAAAGTTTCGAGAAATCGGAAGTGGGAGAGAATCGCGACCCGTTGGCCATGATCCGTGAGCTATCGATATGTTTGATATAACTCTTTCCTTGTTTTAGTAATGCTACTTTTTTATCATCGATGTCGAAACCTGTTACCGGAAAACCTGCCCTGCAGAATTCAATGGCAAGGGGAAGACCCACGTAGCCAAGACCGATAATACCGATCAGAGATTGTTTGGTTTGAATTTTTTCGAGTAAACTTCCTGGAATTCTATTCATGTATTTTGTAAATGCGTGGTTAACATTACCTCCCCGGGTTATCTATATCTCTTGAAATAACTCATGAGAAATCATCCTCCAGAAACCGTATACTATAGATAAGGTGTATCCTATTGTCTAGATAATTTTATGGTAAATATTTGTGCTGGTTTTCAGACCCCGCCAGAATTAGTTTTACAGAACAGGGTAATTTTTTACAACATAATCCTTCTGATCAAGGCTAATAAACATTTCTCGAATAAAGCCCTTACCAGCATCCAGGCAAAGACGGTATTTGTCACCAGATATCTCCTCCACATTCTTTTGGGCTCACTCAAGAATCTGAAAAACCACTCTAACCCAATCCGTTGCATCCATACAGGGGCGCGTTTTACCTTCCCTGCTACAACGTCAAAACTCCCGCCAACCCCCATAGTAAAGGGTACTCCAAGAGAATCGAGGTATTTATTCAAGAATAATTCTTTTTTAGGACTACTCATTGCCACGAATAGTATATCAGCATGAGAATTTTGAATATTTGCAACAATTTCGCTTTCTTCTCTCTCGGAGAAATAGCCGTTCCTGTAACCAGCAATTTCAAGGTTAGGATATTGCGTATACCATACGTTAACTACCGCTTTAATAACTTCTTCGCTGGCACCTAAAAGATATACCCTGTATCCTTTCCATGCGGCATGCTTTATCAGATCTTGCATCAGATCAATCCCGGCAACCCGTTCCGGCACATAAAAGTTCATCAGTTGCGCTCCCCACACAATTCCCTGGCCATCAACATTTATCAGTCCACAGGAGTTAATAATTTCCCGTAAACGGTTATCTTTTTGCATCATTACCAACTTCGCAACATTTATCACTACATGCTGGGTTACTTCACGATTTTTGATTATTTCATCTATGCGCCCAAGTGTCTCTTCCATAGTCAGAGGATCAATATGAGCGCCGAAAAAATTAAACCTTTTCCGGATATTAAGATCATTCCCCGTCTTATTTTCTTGGGCTATTTTGCTCACGCTATGATTTAACCTTTAAAAAATTATATCATCATGTTACGACTTCAAGGTTCATAGAGAAAAAACTATACCAACGACCACAATCATAAAAATAAAAGGCATAACTCCTTGTATTATTTCAATATAGAGAAAATAAAGTGTTTACAAGGGATAAGAAAAGAAAATACTATGGATGTTAGGAAGGTAACACTAAGAGGTAAAAACAAGAAAAAATGAATTGTTTAACTGTTTACAGAATTGGTGGTTATATAAAAAACTAAAAAACTAACACCATACTGTTAGCTTTCTAACATTTCTTGTAACCTTATATAATGTGAAGAATTACGTAGTTATATGAGGCTGCCTTTGATAGCAGGGGCAGGTTTTCAAATCCACCCTCTACTCATGAAAAATAGAGACATCAGTTCAAAGTTCCCATGGGGTTATCTCATGTCTCGCTATAAAAGACGAATAGAGATAAAATATACCTTACCATGAAATCCTGAAGAGATGACATTCATGCAGACATCCCATGTCACCCCTTCGGGGTTGAAGGGCTTTTTTCTTCTTTTTCTATAATCATGACATCCCTACGGGATTAGGCAGGAAAAGGAAAGGAGAGATGCAAGATCTTGCGTCTATCCAGCGAAATGAACCCACCCCTAACCCCTCCCGGGAGGGGAATAAAAGCTGGTCCTCGACCCGATCGGGGAAAGTCCCCTCCCGGGAGGGGTTAGGGGTGGGTAAATCGGCACATGTATCAAGCTAAGAATAGTGTCCCATGGGAAGGAGGCTATCCCCCTGGAGAAAGAGCAATGTGTGTGCATGTTCCCCTCTAATCCCCCCTAACCCCCTTTAAAAAAGGGGGAAAGAAGGATAAACTTAGAAAAGGAGGAAGGATTTCCTTTTGAGAAAAATTTGCCTGATCAAACATAGCAAACTTTTCTCCATTTTCTAAAGCATTCACTATTTCCCCATTTTCTCAAGGGAGACTAAGGGAGATTATGCATTTCCCCTTTTCTAAAGGAGGACCAAGGGGGATTATACATTTCCCCCTTTTTTAAAGGGGGACTAAGGGGGATTATGGGTGGTTTGTTATTCTTCACCGTTTCCCTATTTTAGCTTGATTGTAGAGGAATTTTCATCTATGAAAAAGCATGTCAAGAAAAAATAATGTTCCTGTTGACAAAAAAGCAAAGGAACTGTTTTCTTGCCATGCGTCCTTCCCGCTTAATTGGGG
>NZ_SZPP01000086.1:0-4636 GCF_030263775.1 Candidatus Jettenia sp. AMX1 | reverse complement strand
GCGAAAGTGAACAGTTTCGAAGAGCCCGGTGCGGTAGTACCGCACGCTGGGATCTGTGAGGGGGCGGTCGGGTAACTGTCCGTTCTACCTTAATTTATCTCTTTTACCTTTAACTGATTCTGACTTACAGAGTCGATTTGATTGGAGGACATATGAGAGAGCGAAAAATTATCTTACTCATAATTATTGTAATCTCCTTGTGTACCGTTGCATTTGGATGTAAGAGAAAAGCAAGACTATACGGAGTAACGACGTGGAACGCAGGCTGCGCGGGCGCTAATCTTTCCCTGTGGGACGACATGGGGCTTGCCTGGTACAACGAAGTTACCAATACAGCGCACTCAGGGGCTTACGCGCAGGATGGCCAGGCCATCGACGGCAATATCGTAGATAGCCTATTCACCGATACCAATGCCGTGAATTGGGGAAACGACCACAACAATATCGATATTGCAGATGCTGCCCTCATTTTTATGCATGGCAGTGAGAGCAATGACCGATGGCAAGGGAGTGTCAGGGTGGATGAGGCGGGCGCCGGAGATTGCCAGACCTGGCAGGGAGATATGCGTTTCGGCAATACCAATCTGAAGTTTCTCCATATATCTTCTTGCAACAGTATGGACGATAACCAGTGGGCTGACCGGTGGTGGGAATCCTTCAGTGGTCTGCATCAAGTGAACGGCTTTCATGGTTTCATGTGGATTGGATCTGATCTGATCAGCGATTACGAGGACTTCGCATCCGATGCTTTTACCGCTACGATTGCAGATGCCTGGCTTGACAATATGTACCGTCCGGATATCAGCGGTACGGATGATCAGTGCCCGGTGGCATACGCAGTGGGAGCCAATAGCGATGATACCTGGAATAGAATCGGCACCGAACGGTACAATAACGTGCTTTCCAATCCCACGAGCGTGGGGTATTGGGGAACTGTATATCTCGAAAACTGCGATCCCGCAAACGAAGATACAATCGGCACGGGCATCGATTAAGGAGGAATCAAAAATGAAAATATGCCACATTGGTATCATTTCCGCCTGTTTATTAGTGATTGCAATGACCTCGACTGTGGTGGCACAGGAAGAACAACGGAAGACAGATTCAGATTATTCTGCCCTGATCAGAGAATCCTTGCCTGTATGGGACGAAAGTGTTTTAAACGCACCGAAACAGAAGCTGTGGACTGAGCGCGCCTCAATACAATTGCTGACTGAGGCAGTTCGGGATAAAGTTCCGGAAAAGGCAGAAAAAGAAAGTTTTCAGGACAAAGAGCGAAAGTTACAAATTGAAAAGGACAGGGGCTATGTCCGTTATATCAATGCAAACCGTGGCTACAAACATGGCGTTTCTCCCACAAAGGCAGTGGCCAAGGATCAGGCTGAAAAGATGATCGTTGAGGCAGTCAAAACCATCGGCGTACCTGAGGATGAACTAAAAGGGCCGGGTGTATCGACGGTATTGAGTCAGGGTGGGTCGGTTCAGGAGAAAACCAGGGATGAAGCGTTCGCCAGGGAACAGCTTGTATATATAGAGCGCAATGTTAATAACCTTCCGGTATTTGCCTCCGAGATTAAGGGGGCGATCTCGAATTCAGGCGAGATTTCCCGCCTGCTTGTGAAGTGGCCCGATTTCTTTCTGGCAGATGTGCAAAAGCTGCGGCCGCAAGACCAGGTAATCAACGATATCGTTACCCAGATCCAGGATGCAATGCAAGGACGACCAGTGCTTTCGGTCAATATGAAACTTGCCTATACACCGTTACGGACTGAAGGGAGAATCAAATTCGTACCGGGTATCGTGGTTGCGGTCACACCTGAAGAAGGTAACGGCTTTATGTTTACCGTTCCAGTCGCAAATTAATCTGTCAGGTGATTCAACAATACCTGAATGAAGATCAAGGTAGAGTATTGTATTAATAGGATTACCCCTTGGAGGGCTTTTGTCTTTGTCAGGCGGAAAAGATTTTCTATAGTAGAAAAATCTGTAATTTTTTGCATTATCAAGGAGAAATTGGATTGTTTATCATTAACAATCTCGTACAATTCCAGCATCCTGGCAACCGCTTCTTCCTGATCAAACGTCAAGTTGCCTCTACCTTTACTTTCCGTGTAAACCGCCAGTGCCTTTTTTAAATCCTGAGCAATGCCAATATAATCAACTACCAGTCCACCTTCTTTATCACCAAAAACACGGTTTACACGAGCGATTGCCTGCATGAGGTTATGTCCATTCATCGGCTTGTCAATGTAAAGGGTATGCAAACATGGCGCATCAAAGCCGGTAAGCCACATATCGCGGACAATCACAAGCTTTAGTGGGTCCTGAGGGTCTTTCAACCGATTGCCGATTTTAATCCTTCTCTGCTTATTACGGATGTGTTCCTGCCAATCCAGGGGATCGCTGGCAGAACCAATCATAATAACCTTGATTGCGCCTTTGTCATCCTCAGCGTTATACCAGTGCGGGCGCAACTTAATAATTTCATCATGAAGGGCGACACAAATCCTGCGGCTCATGCAAACAAACATGGCTTTACCCTGTGCTGCTAGTAAGCGCTGTTCAAAATGGTTAACCATGTCAGCCGAAACCTGTTGAAGCCGCTGTTCGCTTCCTACCACAGCTTCTTTGCTTGTCCATTTGGCAAATCGAAGCTGTCGCTCTGAAAGCTCATCGCCTTCGGTAATATCTTCGGCTTTCTCATCAAGCTTTTAGCGTCTTTTCTCTTGCTTCCTCAAAAACAATGAAATGGCGGATGACATCGAGCAGGGTCTTTTTGTTTAACAGCCTCTTAATCATCGGTTCAAGTTCGGGTTCAACCCTGGCGTCAACAATAGTTTCTCCGTCAGCAGTTTTCCACTCCATAAAGTGTGCATAATCGCTGGTAATCGTACCAACCTTGGCAAAACCATCCATCGCTGGCAATAAGAAAGGCATTGTAAGAAAAGAGTGAAGGAATTAATTGCTTATAGGTCTGAAGTTGGTTAAACGCGGCTTTAACGTCAGCGTTTTCATCAATGGGATTTTTCAGTTCAATCACAATCAGAGGAATACCGTTAATAAATAACACAATGTCGGGCCGTTTATGGTTATGATTTTCAACTAAGGTAAACTGATTGACTGCCAAGAATTCATTATTATCATAATTCGTGAAATCAATCAGCCATACCTTTTCTGTTCTTGACTTACCTTCACCCACATTGAACTTAATATCTATGCCCTCGGTAAGTATGCGGTGAAAAGACTCATTGTTTTCCATCATGCTGACAGAGAAGGTACGCAAAACCTTTTTAATCGCTTCTTCTCGGGCATCATCCGGAATTGAATCATTAATCGTATCAACAGCTTTCTTTAAACGCCCTTGCAGGATAACTTCCGTATATTCGCGTTCTTTATACTTACCTTCGGAAATATCAGGTCCGTAGAGGATCTTATAATCATGCTCATCTTTGAGAATCTCTAAGGCAAGTTGTTCAATATCTGATTCGTAAAGTGCGTTACTCATTGTTTTTCAACAACACCGGGTGAGAAGTAAGAATCTCAATATCAGATTCTGCAAAATCTTTATCATTTGTCAGCAAAATACAATTACTTTCCTTACATAGAGAAAGAATAGCTTTATCTGAAAAATCCAGGGAATCAACTGACAAAAATGTTTCGATATCTGATTTTTGAAAAGTTTTTCCTATAATAGAGAATTTTGTTAATATCTTGGATTTGACAATAGTGTGTATATCGTTTAACACCTCCTTACCATCACTACTATCCCGATATTCCTTAAATTTATAATCATCATCTTTCAGGTTACGTTCATATAAATATTTTTGATATTCTATTCTGATTACCCTGTTAAGCGTTTCTGATATGACAATAAAATCTGTTGCTAATGTGTTATTTTGCCTCATCAGTTTACCAAAAACAGATGAATAGTGTTGCTCTCAGGTATACTTGCCAGTTGGCCAGAAAATATACAAGATTACATTAGCATCAAAAAATATCTGCCGGTTATTAATTGAAGAAATATCTTTGGAAGAATATCTTTTTTTCATGAACTATTCTCCCAGTATCTCGTTTATTGATTTTTCCATTTTTTGGGGGTCTTTATAATAAAGCTTTGCTGTGATGACTACCCGCTTTAAGAGTGAGGCATCTTCTTTTGCAATATTATCGACGGAAAGGTTGTTCTTTATTTCTTCCTCAGAAAAATCCTTATAAAGTTGTCCTATTGCCGCATTAAGAAATGCGGAGGTAAGCATTTCTACATTCTGAAATGACACTTTTACCTTTTTGTTTTCCTGCAATGCTTTTTTAATAAGCTCGTAAACTTTCTGTCCGTCATCAGCTTCAACACAGAAAGGGGTTCCAACTGTATTAAAGACGCTTATTGTCAATATTTCCATACGACCTCCTTTTAGAATATATCGTCCAAACTGATTTCATCAGATAATATATACGATGATGTATCATCAGTTTTAAACGGCTTTGTTGCACAAATCCACTAAAAAAGGAGTTTTTCCCTGTCGTATGCAATTTATGTGATCGCATAACTTTCCGGCATTCCTAATTTCATCATACGGTTTAAAACAGATGCCTTGATACCTACTTCTGTTCTTTGTTGAGCAAGATTTCTGGCATA
>NZ_SZPP01000085.1:0-4689 GCF_030263775.1 Candidatus Jettenia sp. AMX1 | reverse complement strand
CCGTGAGGACGCAGAGAGAGAAGTCAACAATACAAGAGCTGGGTTCTGTGGGCTCTCCCACTACCCAGCTCTTGCTGTTTCAGGAATGTATTAAGAATTGAATACAATAAAAAAATGATTTGAAAAGTAAGTAACTTCAGGAAAAATCGCTTGACAAGATCTACTATATATGTATAATGGGAAAGCTTTTTATTATCTTATGGTTTAGTAATTAACCTTCAGCAATCATTAGTGGTAGAAAGTTTGGAAGGGGGGTGGTTTGGTAGCATAAAAACTTGTTGCGCCTATGGTTAACGGTAATTATTACAGAAGTTATAGCGATAAATTGTGGTTTAAAAGCTTGTTATGAAGAAAGGAGAAGGTGTAATGCTTGAAACATTAAAGAAACCATTGTCCAGGGTTGCGGGATTAGCTCTTGCTGTAGCAGGGGTAACATTCCTGACGTGTACCGTGGGAAATGGTATAGCTAGGGCTGAAGGGCCTACATTCCAGGACGTAGCATCACAGGTATTTGGCCAACCCGTAGGTCCTGATAATGACGGGACACTGTATATATTCGGGTTGACGGCAAAATATACACAACCAGAATATGTTGAAGGAAGAGGTCCATATAAATCATTCTTGAAATTCTTACCATCAATTCGTTGGTACGATCCAGAACATTATTGGACACCAGGCAGTCAAAATGAAGGTGTTTTTAAGAATGAAGAATGTGTTCTTTGTCATACTGTTCAGACTCCTACTATCGTGAAAGATTGGAAGAAGAGTGCTCATGGAAACCTAGAGATGAGAAGGGGCCTCGGTATAAAAGGGAAAGATGGAAAGCCTGTTGAAGGTGCAGTTGGTTGTGACGTATGTCATGGTAACGATCACCAAAAGCTTTTCATGCCTACCTACAAGCACTGCGGTGAGTGTCATCCGAAGGAAACTTCAGAGCATAGATCAGGTGGCTTAGGTTCTCATACCCATGCGTTTACGGTAAACGTATTGGAATTCTCATGGCATGTTGGAAAGCCTGCTGAAGAAGTTGCAGGGTGTGCAGAATGCCATGCCATTGCTGAAAACAGATGCGACGGATGTCATACAAGACACGTATTTAGCCCTGCAGAAGCAAGAAAACCAACTGCCTGCAGATTTTGTCATATGGGTATCGACCATGATGAATGGGCAATGTACAACACCTCGATTCATGGTTGCTTGTATGAAGCTGAATCAGCAACTATGGACTGGAGCAAACCATCAAAGAAAGGGAACTACAGGGTTCCGACATGCGCCTACTGCCATATGCAGGATGGAAACCACAACCCGCAACAGTTTGGTACCATCTATAGCGATATGGGCATGTTCCAGGTTGACAGAGGAGCTCCAAGACACAAGGCTAAGAGAGATGCTTGGATAAAGAAATGCCAGGATTGCCATTCTCCCCGCTTTGCAGCAGATAAGTTGAAAGAGATGGATGCTGGTGTCAACTTGAGCTTTACTAAATGGAGAGAAGCCGCTGCAGTTATAGTAGGTTGCTTCTTGGATGGCGTTGTAGATCCTATGCCAGAAGGCTCACCACCAGACTGGTATGGTCACTATACTTTTAGCTTGTTACCAGGTGGAGATCCAAGGTTCTATGCTACATCAAACTTGGAGCGTTTGGGATTAGAAATGATTTGCTATCTGACAGGCAACGTTTATAAGGCTTATGCTCATATGTCAATGTACAACCAGACATATGGAAACGGTAGCGCTTTCGAGCAGGATAGGAAGTTGATTGAGATTAAAACGGAAGCAGCTAAGCTGAGAAGGTTTGCCGCTATCGAAAAGAAGATCGGTTTGGAACACAAATCAGAAGCATTCTGGCAGCATGGTGAATATTTAGATTTACTCCCGGGTTGGAAGAGAAAACCAGGCGATGTAGATGTTGAATGGTTCAAGAGGACTGATATTCCTCACCGTGCAAACGCAGATGCTGGTGTTGAAGTACACCACTAAGCTGTGAAAATTGTTGTAAGATTTAAGATTTAGTTGTAAATTGCGATGAGGGTAGCAGAGCACTATTTGCTACCCTCATTGTGTTTCTACTTTATCTAATAAAAGATATGGGAGTGTTAATTATGGGATCAACAGTAGTAAAATCTAAACTATTGCGAAATTTAATAATGCCTGAAGAAATAAACTTACCTGATACTATGGGGCATTTTGGTCGTTTTGGTGGAAAATTCGTTCCTGAGACTATAATGCCTGCTCTAGAAGAACTAGAAAAAGCTTATGTAGAAGCAAGAAACGATCCGGCTTTTCAGGCTGAGTTGGATTATTATTTGAAAGAGTATGTCGGACGACCATCAGTGCTTTATTATGCTGAAAGATTGACAAAAAAATTGGGGGGTGCGAAGATATACTTAAAAAGAGAAGATCTGAACCATACCGGTGCACATAAAATAAACAACACCATTGGACAAATACTGCTTGCAAAAAGAATGGGCAAGAAAAGGATCATTGCTGAGACAGGTGCTGGACAACACGGGGTTGCAACGGCTACGGCTGCTGCAATGTTTGGGATAGAGTGTGATGTATATATGGGTGAAGAAGATATGAGACGTCAAGCGCTGAACGTCTTTCGCATGAAATTGTTAGGGACGCGTGTGATACCGGTAACTAGTGGTTCGAAGACTTTGAAAGATGCTACAAATGAAGCATTTAGAGATTGGATGGCTTCGGTAAGATATACTCATTATATTTTAGGATCGGTTGTTGGCCCACATCCCTACCCTATGATGGTAAGAAATTTTCAAACGGTTATTGGTAAGGAAGTAAAAAGCCAGATATTGGAGAAGGAAAATAGATTACCTGATTATCTTATTGCTTGTGTTGGAGGTGGTAGTAATTCCATGGGGTTGTTCCACCCCTTTATTGAAGATAGAGAAGTAAAGATGATCGGTGTTGAAGCCGGAGGGCTTGGACCTGAAATTGGTCAGCACGCATCAACGCTTACAAGTGGTAAAATAGGTATTTTGCACGGAAGTGCAAGCTATGTATTACAAGATGATGATGGTCAAACATTGCCAGTCCACTCAATTTCCGCCGGTTTAGATTATCCAGGTGTTGGACCGGAACATAGTTATTTAAAAGATATTGGAAGAGCGGAATATGTTTCCATTACCGATACTGAAGCAGTAAATGCCTTCCAGGAATGTGCGCGATTAGAAGGGATTATCCCCGCTCTTGAAGCATCACATGCGATTGCATATGCAATGAAATTTGCTCCAACGTTAAGTAGTGATAAGCTGATTGTTATATGCTTGTCAGGTAGTGGTGATAAAGATTCCTTTGAGGTTGCAAAAAAATTAGGATATACCATTTGATTTGGTATCGATAAAAATGTTATTGAGAAAGATTTTCAAGAGATAGTATTTTGACATTTTCTGAACGGATTTTCATGAATAGAATTGATAAAAAATTTCGGGAATTAAAGAACAAAAAAAAGCCTGCTTTTATACCATTTATTACAGCAGGAGATCCAGACTTGCAAACTACAAAAGCCTTGATTCTTGAATTTGAGAAGAGAGGTGCAGATATCATTGAACTCGGCATTCCATTTTCTGATCCTATTGCGGATGGCCCTATTATTCAAGCTTCTTACTATCGGGCATTAGTTAAAGGGTTGAAAGTTGCACAAATACTGGATATGGTTTCAAAACTTCGAAATGAGTCTGAAATACCTATTGTCTCAATGGTGTCCTATAGTACCGTCTTTAAGGGAGGGTGTCAGGTTTTTATTGAAAAGGCGTGTAAGGCAGGATTAGATGGTTTAACTATTCCTGATTTACCTGTAGAAGAAAATAATGAAATTTTTCAGGTTGCAAAAGAAAAGGATTTTAAAATTGTTTGCTTTATTGCCCCAACAACGACAGATCAGCGCAAAATTTTAATTACCCAGAAATCACAAGGCTTTTTATATTATATCTCTGTAGTAGGTATAACGGGTGTAAGAGATAAAATACCGGAAGATGTTCTTCAAAATATTAAAAGCTTAAAGCAAATTACTGATACCCCAATTAGTGTTGGTTTTGGTGTATCTACACCGGATCATGCAAAGACAATTGGGAAAGCGGCAGACGGTGTTATTGTAGGGAGCGCTATTATAAGAGAAGTTGAAAAATACACAAATGAACCTTTTGAAAAATTAGTGACGAAGGTTGGAGAATTTGTAGGAGAACTTGTTTTGGGAGCAAAAGGGTAAATTTTATAGTAATATTAAGACCTGTATCTAATTCGGTTTTGTATCATAAAAATAGGCATTCAGGCAGTCATCATCGACATTGAAAAATTACAAAATAATTAACTTTTTATATTGACTTAAGTAGTAGAATAAGTATAATGGCCTTTCTGCCATTATAGGATCAGTTTTGATAAGTGAATAGGGTATGACGTATCTTGTCTTGTAATAAGTTGAAAATTTGAAAGGGGGTGGTCTACAAGAGTCAGCGATGAGGTTGTTATATTATAATGCAATCGAGTGGCGATTGTGGAGTACAAATTATGAGAAAGGAGGAGAGTTTTAGTATCATGCGTAATTTTCTAAAAGTAACATTAATGTCAGCGTTAATAGGTTGCGGGGCGATGGGAGCTGCATCCAGTCTCATGCTGAAAGAAGCAAAGGCAGTAGAAATTATCACCCACTGGGTACCTCATGAAGTATAT